>JAJRQZ010000096.1 GCA_024279935.1 Bacteroidota bacterium | reverse complement strand
TCTGACAGCCTATAATCAGCATCTACATCTGTTACTTGCCAGTCATCATTTAAATTTAGCAATAAATCGAAAAATTGGTGTGTGAACATTTCTGCTTTTTTTCGCTAAATTAAAATTTTCCATTAAATTCGTGGTAGTACCCATTTTTTTTATGTTCAGAAGTTCAGATATTTAATGGCTCAAAAATACGAATCATTTGTTGGCTTGCGTTAACTTTAACCTTTCTTTAACCTTTTTTAACCCGCCTTAACCGCTTCAATAACAGCTAATAAATAGTTTTGTCGAACAAATTTGAAATATTTTTTATAAACTTATAATAATAAAAAAATGAAAAAATTATTAACGATTGTTTTTACGGCTGTATTAGGTGGGTTGATTGTTTTCCCCCGCCCCATTAAAGCTCAGGAGCTTAAACAAGATAAAAAAGAAAAAACCGTCAGCATAAAGACAGTTAGGCAGGTAAACGGCAAAAAAACAGTTTTCGATACTACTTATACGTTTAGCGGCGATATGGACATACTTGGTTTGGAAAAATTCGGTATATTTAAAGATAGCGCAGATATGGATGTTGAAGTCCAGATAATTGTTGATACGGACGGAGATAAAACATCTACAAAAAGAGTAGTTGTCGTTAATGCTAAAGGCATCAAAGTAGATGAAGACGGAAAAAATGCATTTTTCTTTGACTCAGGCGATGATGTAAAATCGGAAGTATTTAATTGGGTTGTGCGGGATGGTAACGAAATGGCTTTCAACATTGACGTTGACAAAGATGAGCTGGTTTCTGACTTGAGCAGGATAGAAGAGGAATTGGAGGCCTCCGGCAAAGGGCTTGAGGATGAATACCTAATGTTGTTCGGAAAGTTGTCTTCCCTCGATTCCATTGAGAACCTGGCCGGCCTCGAAGGTGTGGAAAAACTCGGGAAATTGAACGATTTAGACCTTGTTATCAGTTCTTCTAGGGTCATGCCGCCACATCGTCCGGATCTCATGCTGTTTTTCGACGATAATACCGTTTCGGATGTTGAGCTCAGGGATGCCGGAATAAAAAGCAAACCCGACCGTTTGGAAATTGAGAACATGAATCTGGACATCGATGATGGTGTTGTTGACCTGTCATTCGGGCTCAAGGAGGATGCAAACTCGAAAATTGCTGTTTATAATATTTATGGTGATAAGATATTTAGCGGGAAGCCCAGCATGATGAACGGTGATTATAAAATAAAAATGGACTTGTCGAAAAAGCAGCACGGCACTTATTATTTAATGATTGTTTCAGGAAAAAGTTCTTGTGCAAGCCGCTTGAAACTATAAATCCCCCTAAAGAAAATGTTGGATTGAAATAAACAAAGGAGTGAATTTCTTATTGGGGCTTGTCGGGAGGCAGCCCCTTTTGTTGTTACTGCATTTACGGTTTTATTAGTCCTTTATCCTACCAAAAGCAAGTGTCTTTACCATCCAGTCGGGCAAAGGTTTTTCCGGGTCTCTGTTCCTGAGTTTTAAAAAAAGGCCTAACTTCTTGATGATAGGTACTTTATGTGTTTCCACAAATTCTATCAAAGTTCCGTCCGGATCGGCGATATAGGCAAATGAACCAGCAGCTTCACCCATGTCGAAACTCTCGCCCGAGTCAACGGTAAACGGAAAGCCTTTCGATTTGCACTCGTTTCGCAGACTGTCCATGCCGTTAATATCGAAACAAAGGTGTATGAAGCCCGGGTCGCCCCAAATCCTGTCTTTGTATATTTTATTGGGTTTCCCGTTCAGAAGCTGAACTAGCTCAATTTGCCTTGGGCCAAGTAGTTTGCTGAAAGCCCCTTTAGGAGGCCTTGAATGTTTCAACAAAACCCTGCGGAGTTTGTTCCCGCCTCCCGGCAATGATTTCAGGTCTGCGAACGGGCCTTCCTCGTCATAAACAATCTCGTCCAGTCCAAGTATGTCCCTATAAACAACAAATGCCTTATCGATATCTGAAACGCCTATGAAGACACCTAATGTGCCGGCTGTTGGCGATTTCTCTTTCTTAAAGACGCTTTCTTCGCTAACTATCTGGAAAATATTGTCGTATGGGTCTTTCATCAGGAAATGTTCGTTTCCCGACGGGTCTTTTTCAATACTGCTCAATAAATCAAGGCCATTGTCCTTAAAGTGCTTATATGCTGCATGGATATTTTTGCTTTTAACCTTTACTATAAAGATGCCAAGATCCCCCAGCTGAATTTGAAACCCGACCGGCTCAGGGACCTTCCCGGTATGCTGCCATATCTCGAAACCACCGCCACCTTGCATATTCATTGCCAGGGCAGCATGTCTTTCCCTCGGTTTGTTGTCGGTATGGGGCAACATAATCTCGGCAACGGCTTTTTCTTCGAAAACACGAATATCCATCCCAAAATATTTCCTGTACCATTTCCAGGCCTCATTAATATCAGTAACACCTATCCCAACCTGTTGTATTCCGCATATTATCTTTTGCATTTTATCCTTTCTATGTATGATCAATTTTCAATACCAACCTTCTATGCAATGCTGGAATAAATCGTTTTATATAAACCATAAGAAGCTCCTTGCCCCCGATGAGGACCTCTTTTTTATTGTTCTTTATGGCATTATAGTATTTGCTGGCACATTTTTCAGCACTTATTCCCGTGTCCTGGCCCGCATCCATTTTGCCATGAGCTTTCCCGTCTTTGTCGATGGCGTTTAAGGAAATCTTTGTTTTAACCCTTCCGGGATATGCCACCGTTACCCCTATATTATTATCTTTCAGTTCAAACCATAGTGTTTCGAAATAGCCTGCTACCGCATGTTTCGATGCCGAATATGCCGATCGTAAAGGAAAGCCGAATTTACCTGTAATACTGGATGTTACAGCGATATGTCCGCTTCCCTTCTTTAACATAAACGGTAAAACGGATTTCGTTAAGGCAATGGCCGAAAAGAAATTGATTTCCATGATCTTCCTGTCAATTTCTATTGGCGTTTCCCTCGAAAAGGCTCTTTGACTGATGCCTCCATTATTGATCAACACATCGATTTGCCCAAGTTCATCAATGATTTTTTTTGTCAAAGTATCGATATCCGATGTTTGCTCAAGATCAAGCTCTATAACTGTACATGTGTTGGAGTACTTTAAGCACTTTTGCTTAACCCTCTCAAGTTCAGCACAATCGTTAGATGAAATAACAAGCCTGGCTTTGTCTTTCGCAAAAAGATATGCCAACTCCTCACCAATCCCTGATGAGGCTCCCGTTATCCAAACTACTTTGTTCTTAAAGTACATGACAGATAATTATTAAAAAATACAAAAATGGGATAAATTCCGCAATAAAACACATTTAATTGAATTATTGCTTTAAGGTATGCAATGATTGAGGTAGCTGTTTCATCCCCTCTTATGTGTTTAACAATTTCTAGTGCCTGTCTGTCTATTTTTTTTTATATCAATAGCAGGAATCGCTAAAATAATTCAATCTTTCGCTACTGCATATATTCGCATAAGCAAATCAAGACCGTTGCTATACTAGGTTTTTTTGTAATTATTTAGCAGCCTAAATCCGTAATAAAATTTGTGCCATCAAAGGTAGCAGAAAGTTCGTTAAAAATGTTTTTGTTGTTCTTTCTCGCCGGAGATATAAAACCCTCTATTCGTGCATAGTATTCTGCCCCCTTAAAACTTCGGAACGAATTTGATATTTTCTGTTTTATCTTGGTTGGCCTGATATCCCTTTCTGCCAGATTGTTGGTGAAAGGAACTTGTTCGTAAAATGCAAACGCAAGAACAGCATATTGGTATTTAATCAACCTTTCGACAAGGTTTCGCCCTTTGGTACGCTTGTACCGGCCTCTTTTCCCTTTTGTTTTTATTGGTGGCGGTTCCATCTGTTCACCAATATTGCATATTCGTGTGAACCTGTCCTGTATCTGCTGTTTTCGTTTTCTTCTTTCATCAGTGGGCATTTCATAAACACTCATCAAAAAAACCTTGAAAGTTTTTGCCCACTTGCTTTCACCAATATCAACAAGGCCTTGCAGTTCTCTTAATATATGTGCCCCGCACATGGCGTGTTTGTAATTCTCAAAACTAAAATAACTGCTCCACGAATCGTGGACGAGCCAACCGTTGAGCCTGTCAAGAATGGAGCTCTCGCTCTCCAATGCTTCTTTGCCCCTGTTCTTGTGAACGAAAAGATAAGTGAAAAGAGAGGTGGTTGCACTATGGAGCCATTGTAGCTTGCCCTCGATGCGCAAACCTGTTTCATCAGCATGAACCACATCATTCAAGCTCACTTTTGTTTTTATTTCATTTTCCGTGTCCTCCAGGTTATTGTAACAATTTTGAGAGGCTGAAAAAATTGTTGATTCGTTAATTGAATATCCAAATAAGTCTTTGAACAACAGTTGAATTTTTTTTCTAGGGCAATTTATAGTGTACGTTTAGCATAACCACATACGATTTGACCCCATTGCCATATTGAGCTGGAGCTTTAATGTTTTCGGGTGCTGCCGCTTTATTGCTCAGCCCACAAACCGGACAGCTTGCTTTGTGTATCTGATATTCGGCAACCTCCAGCTTGGTTGGGGCAAATCAAAAACCTGGCGCTTTTCGTCAATGCTAAACTCGTCTAGATGAAACTCATGACCACAGCTGCATTTGTCAGTTACACATTTTATTGTTTTATCAGGCTTTGCAACTTGACGCAGATTATTGCCCTTATGACCTTTTTGACCTCCTTTTTTGCCTTTGGTTTTTTTAGCAAAAGCAGGCTTCTCTTGGTATCCATCACTTGATGGCGGCTTGCTGCTATTTGAACTATTGCTTTTGAAACGGGATTCCAGTTCTGAAATTTCCGCTTTAAGTAAAGTGTTCTCAGCCTGCAATTGACTACTTGCTTTTTTCAATACAGCGTAATCAGTTTTTAGTTGCGTAAGCTCAACCTCCAAAATGTTTAGACGTTTAATCAACTCTGATATGACAAAATCCTTATCCAACCTGCTGTATAAATATTCTTCAAAAGAAAGAAAAAGAATGCAGATAATCAAGTATTTACAGGCATAGTTATTAAGAACGCAGCAAGTTTTTTGTTAGTATCCATATGATTCTACTGAGGAAAAATAGACAATTTTGTAAAAAAATCAAAAACGCACACCCAAATTGTTAATAAGCATGTTTTTTTGAGGTAAACCAACTATTTTTTGTGTAGTTTTGAGGCTGCTAAATAATTACGTTTTTTTTTATAAATTAAGACAATCTTTGTTACTACTCAGCAGGTTTATCAAGTTGATTATCAATAGCCCCATGCTTCAGCGTGGGGTTATATATTTGAAATCTCAGTAGTTTTGGCGGAAATTTTGTGTTTTTCAAACAAAAATTGTGACAAAACGGATAGGTA
>JAJRQZ010000095.1 GCA_024279935.1 Bacteroidota bacterium | reverse complement strand
GATTAACCCATTGCACCATTAACCCATTGCACCATTAAACCATTGCACGATTAACCCATTGCACCATTAACCCATTGCACCATTAACCCATTGCACCATTAACCCATTGCACCATTAACCCATTGCACCATTAACCCATTGTACCATTAACCCATTGTACCATTAACCCATTGAACCAATGAACCCCCATTATTTATAATAATCTCTAAATTATTGTCATTATTAAAACTTTCATGGTCTTATTGCAGAGAAACGATTATTATTTTTACTTTTGGTGTCCTTAAAAAAGGTATAAAAATTAAATAAATACGAAATGAATTTACACGAATATCAAGGTAAATCGATACTAAAAGGGTACGGGGTCAGCGTTCCTTTCGGAATAGTTGCCAGTTCCCCCGAGGAGGCTTTCGAAGCGGCAAAGGAAATACAGAAGAAAACAGGATTCGACAAATGGGCCGTTAAAGCCCAGATTCATGCCGGGGGGCGCGGTAAGGGCGGTGGTGTGAAAATTGCCAAAACGCTCGATGAAGTAAAACGATATGCCGATGAGATCATAGGCATGATGCTCGTTACGCCACAAACTAAAAAAGAGGGAAAGCTTGTCAGCAGGGTTTTGGTTGAGCAAAATATTTATTATCCGGGTCCGGAAGATGTTGAGGAATATTATATGAGCATCTTGTTAAACCGCGACCAGGGTCAGAATATGCTTATGTATTCGCCAAGAGGCGGAATGAATATAGAGCAGGTTGCCGAAGAAGCTCCTGAGGAGATTTTTCATGAGCTTATCGACCCCAAGGTAGGTTTAACTGCTTTCCAGGCCCGTCGAATTGCTTTCAACCTAGGCTTGAGCGGCGTGGCATTTAAGGAAATGGTGAAGTTTGTCGCCGCACTTTACAATGCTTATACTGGTGCAGATGCCAGTTTGTTCGAGATTAACCCTATCATAAAGGCTGCCGATGGCAGGGTTTATGCTGCTGATGCAAAGGTTGTTATCGATAATAATGCACTTTATCGCCATAAAGATATTGCTGATATGCGCGACCTTGCCGAAGAGGATCCCACAGAGGTTGAAGCAAGCCGCTTCGATTTGAACTTCGTGAAACTTGACGGTAATGTAGGTTGTATGGTAAACGGTGCCGGACTTGCAATGGCAACTATGGACATGATCAAGATGTCTGGCGGCGACCCTGCCAATTTCCTTGATGTGGGAGGTACTGCAGATGCCAAACGTGTGGAGGAAGCATTCCGTATTATTTTGAAGGATGAGAACGTAAAGGCCATCCTTGTGAATATTTTTGGCGGTATCGTCCGCTGCGACCGTGTTGCCCAGGGCATTGTTGATGCTTATAATAATATCGGCGATATTTCTGTTCCTATTATTGTTAGGTTACAGGGAACAAATGCTGAGGAAGGCAAGAAATTAATCGACGAATCCGGACTTAAAGTTCATTCGGCTATTCTTTTGCAAGAAGCAGCACAATTAGTTAATGAAGTTGTAGGTTGATTAAAATATAAATTACTAAAGGGCTGTGTCAGTTATTGGTGCGGCCTTTTTTTATATCGGGAGGCTCGCCTCCGTAAAATAGCAATAAGTATCAAGGCTATTGCATAATAAAGTTTATCTAATGAATCAAGCCGGTCTTTGATTCTGTTTTCTCGTTGTGGCATTTTTAAAGCCCTCGCTGACAACAGTCTGCAGCGGGTTTGGAATATTGATGTCCTGTATGCCGGGGATTGCAGTCAGGCCCCAATTCGAACAAAGCATTGTCTGTCGCAACGGATTTGAATCTTAAAGTGTTATTGGCGTATAAGATAGAATATCAGCAGAGTGCTCTTTCAGCAGCTTCGCTGAAATTGGAGTTGGCAAGTTTTTTAATGTTCAACGGTTGCTCGGCTATGATTTCTGTTTTTGCAAGTCCGTCAACCTTTAGCTTGAGCTGTTCAACATTGGCGGTTTTAAAATTATTTTGTAATGTCCAGCTGCCGGAATTGCCTTCCCCTAAACAATTATATTCCATCCAGCCCTAATTCCTGAATGATATAAATGGATTTTTTGTTTATTGAAAATATGATATAGAACATAAAAAACAGGGTGTTAATTAGATGTTAAAAAAATCACAAATTATCTAAAAGACAGAAAACCAGAATTATAGTATAAAATGAACTTATTCAGAATGAGTATAAATTATGATAGAGCGCATAAATTGCGTAAATCTCATCGTTATTACTTTTATTTTTACGGAAAAATTTAAACTCTTTAAAATATGAGATTCTATAAGTTAAAAGGGATATTCTTGATTTTGGGGATGGCCTTTGCGATTTTTTGTAAAGCCGAAGATGGCAATAGTTTATTTACAAGGCTTTGTACTCCTTGCCATACTATAGGTGGTGGCAGGTTGGTAGGTCCCGATTTGCTGAAAATTACGGAGAAAAAGGATAAAAGCTGGCTTATTTCTTTTATACAATCCTCGCAAACCGTGATTAAAGGCGGTGATGCGGATGCAGTAGCCTTGTTTGACGAGTATAATAAAATAATGATGCCCGACCAGCCCTTGAGCACTGCGGAAGTTGAGTCGGTATTAATATTTATTGAATCAAAAAGTAGTCAGGGCGGACAGGCTGGCACAACAAAGGTTGTTGATATGCTAAGTTCTGCTACGGATGACAATATTGCTGAGGGACTTCTTTTGTTTTCGGGGAAAAAAAGCCTTGAAAACGGTGGGATAGTCTGTATTTCATGCCACAGCATAAAAGACGATAATGTTTTCAGCAGCGGTAAATTGGCGAAGGATCTCACTTTGACCTATGGTGTGATGGGGAGCCCAGGCGTCTCGGCCATCCTAAATAGCCCGCCGTTTCCCGCAATGTCGGAAACCTATAAGAACAATCCTTTGACAGAGGAGGAAATATTGAACCTGACGGCTTATTTGCGTTTTGTTGGCGAAAACCGTTATTACCAGCACCCGGTTGATTTCGGGACGACATTCGCCACTTTTGGGATAATCGTGTTTATAATGTTGAATCTTGGCATTATCATGCTCTATTTCAGGCGCAAGCGAAATGCTGTAAACCAAGAGATACTAAACAGGCAATCTTTATAAAAAATTAAGCTAAATCTATTTATATGAGTTGGATAAAAGATTTGATCTCCCCCAAAACAAGGCAATGGGAGGAAATGTATAGAAACAGATGGCAACATGATAAAATTGTTAGAAGTACGCATGGGGTAAACTGTACCGGAGGGTGTAGCTGGAACATCCATGTCAAGGACGGTATAGTGGTTTGGGAAACCCAGGCCATGGATTATCCTTTGCTGGAAAAGTCCCTGCCTCCTTACGAACCTCGCGGATGCCAGCGCGGGATCTCGTTTTCCTGGTATTTGTATAGCCCGATAAGGGTTAAATATCCTATCATCAGAGGTGCGCTTGTTGACATCTTTAAAGAGGAAAAAGCCAAGACGGGCGATGCCCTGAAAGCCTGGGAAAACATTCAAAACAACCCTCAGACAAGGAAAAGGTATCAAACAGCAAGAGGAAAAGGCGGTTTTAGAAGAGCTAGCTGGGAAGAAGCCAAGGAAATAATTGCGGCGGCAAATATTTATACGGTTAAAAAGTATGGCCCCGACAGGATGGTGGGTTTTTCGCCTATCCCCGCAATGTCGATGCTGAGCTATGCTGCAGGATCGCGTTTCCTCCAACTGATGGGAGGCGTTAACCTGAGCTTTTACGATTGGTATTGCGACTTGCCGAACTCGTTTCCCGAAATCTGGGGAGAGCAGACAGATGTCGCAGAAAGTGCCGATTGGTATAACTCCAAGTTTATTGCCGTTATGGGCGCCAACCTTGGAATGACGCGTACACCGGATGTTCATTTCTTCTCCGAGTCGAGGCACAATGGTACAAAAACCGTTGTTTTCGCACCCGATTTCAACATGGTTGCCAAATATGCCGATAAGTGGGTTCCTGTTCATGCCGGACAGGACGGTGCGTTTTGGATGGCCGTAACACACATTATATTAAAAGAGTATCATCACGATAAACAAACTCCTTATTTTATCGATTATACGAAGAAATACACCGATAGCCCTTTTCTGGTGGAGATCAACGAGGAGGATGGTAAACTTGTCCCCGGAAGGATGTTAAGGGCCTCGGCGGTCAAAAAATACAAGGATATCGAAAAAGGCGACTGGAAGTTTCTCAACATTGATTCTAAAAGCGGTGAGATGGTCTGTCCAGGAGGAAGTTCCGGACACAGATGGGATAGCAAGGACGGTAACTGGAACATGAAATTCGAGGATGCCGAAACAGGGAAGCCTTATGACCCCGAATTGACCTTGTTGGAAGATAAAGACGAAGTGTTACAAGTTGAATTTATTGAATACGGCAAGAACAACACTGCCCAAAGGGGTGTTCCTGTCAAGCATATCAATACAGTTGACGGTATGGTCAAAGTAACCACCGTTTACGACCTCATTATGGCGCAATATGGCGTTGACAGGGGGCTAGGAGGCGACTATCCTACAACTTACGAAGATAAGGAAGCTGCTTATACACCGGCTTGGCAAGAGATATTGTCAGGTATCGGGCCCAAGACAGTTATCCAGTTTGCGCGCGAATGGGCAAGGACTGCGGAAACCACTAACGGAAAATGCAGTATTATAATAGGTGCTGGAATAAATCATTGGTATCATAATAATTTAATATATCGTGCCGGAACCATGGCTTTGATGCTCACCGGCTGTATCGGCGTCAACGGTGGCGGGATGAACCATTATGTAGGCCAGGAGAAACTGGCCCCTACCGATTCGTGGGCCAGCATCATGTCCGGCAAGGACTGGCAAAAGGGAGTCAGGTTGCAGCAAGCACCTATTTGGCATTATATAAACTCCGACCAGTGGCGCTACGATGGCAATCAGGCCGACTATAATACCGTTCCCGAAAATGAGCTGTCTTCAATGCATTCGGCCGACATGACCGTAAAGGCCGTGCGTAACGGATGGATGCCTTTCTACCCACAATACAACAAACATAACTTCGATATTGTAAAGGATGCCGAGGAATCAGGCGCCAAAACAGAAGATGACATTAAGAAGTATGTTATTGAGAAATTGAAGTCCAAGGAATTGGTTCATTCGGTAGTTGAGCCCGACGAGGAAATCAACTTCCCGCGGCTTTGGTATATCTGGAGAGGTAACGCATTGATGTCGAGCGCTAAAGGTCATGAATATTTTATGAACCATTATCTTGGCACTCATCATAATTCTATTGCTGACGAGGTCGCCGATAAATTCGTGAAGGATATTAAATTCAGAAGCGAAAGCCCTAAAGGCAAGATGGATCTTATCGTGAATCTTAATTTCAGGATGGATACATCAGCACTTTACTCTGATATTGTTTTGCCGGCAGCATCCTGGTATGAGAAAACGGATTTAAACAGTACCGATATGCACTCGTTTATTCATCCTCTTTCACCGGCTATTGCACCCGTATGGGAGTCGAAGAGCGATTGGGTTATTTTCCGCGAGATAGCAAAGGCTACCAGTGAGCTGGCGAAGAAGCATTTTGCTGAGCCTATTAAGGATTTGGTAAACTTACCCATAGCACACGATAGTGCCGGCGAGGTGTCTCAAAGTGAGATAAAAGACTGGAGCAAAGGTGAATGCGAGCCTGTTCCAGGTAAAACTATGCACAACATGGTAGTCGTTGAGCGTGATTATACCAAGATTTATGATAAGTTTATCAGTCTGGGGCCCAATATTAAAAATGGATTGGGCGCACATGGCAACACTTATCAATGTGCCGATTTTTATGAGAAAATGTTGGACGACAAAGATCATCTTCAAGAGGTTGACGGCAAGAAGTACCCTTCGCTTTATGAGGATGAGGAGGCTGCCAATGCAGTTTTGCACCTATCAAGCCTGACGAACGGAGAGCTTAGCAAAAGAGCTTATGAAGGAGCCGAAAAGAGAAGCGGCATGCATCTAACGGATATTTCCGAAGGCAGCAAGGATGTTCGCATAAATTATAAAGATCTTCAAACAAGGCCGCATCGCTACAACCAATCTCCTGTATGGTCGGGCTTGATGAATGACGGCCGGGCCTATTCAGCATATACATATAATGTAGAGCGTTTGATCCCATGGCGAACATTAACGGGACGCCAGCATTTTTATCTCGACCATGAAGCATATATAAAGTTCGGTGAGCACCTGCCTACCTATAAGCCATCCCCGAAACCGGAGGTTTATGGCGAGCTTCGTCAAACGGTTGCCACAGGCAGGGCTAAAATGCTCAACGTACTTACTCCTCACGGAAAATGGCATATCCACTCCACTTATGGCGACACCTTGAGGATGCTTACCCTTTCGAGAGGGATGGAGCCATGCTGGTTGAGCGTTGAAGATGCATCTGAAATGGGCATTAAGGACAACGATTGGGTTGAAGTGTATAACGACAACGGTGTTTATTGCACGCGTGCTTGTGTTAGCGTAAGGATACCTAAAGGTATTTGTATAGTTTACCATTCCCCGGAGCGGACTTATTCGGTGCCAAAATCGCAAATACGGGGAGGAAAGCGCGCCGGCGGACACAATAGTTTTACCAGGGTGCACCTCAAGCCAAACCTGATGGCCGGTGGATATGGGCAGTTTACCTACCACTTTAATTATTGGGGGCCGGTAGGGGTAAACCGCGACACCCATGTTTTAGTACAAAAAATGAAAAAAGTAGAATTTTAAATATTATCATACCATGGATATCAGATCACAAATAGCAATGGTTTTTCATCTTGATAAATGTATCGGATGTCATACATGTTCAATCGCTTGTAAAAATATATGGACTGACAGGAAAGGTGCGGAATATATGTGGTGGAACAATGTTGAAACCAAACCCGGTACAGGTTATCCCAGCAAATGGGAAGATCAGGACATATATAAAGGAGGATGGGAAAAAAAGGGAGATACCGTTACCCTTAAAGGCGCAGGGAAATTCAAGGGGCTTAAGGTTTTGTTCCACAACTCGAATATGCCTGTTATCGATGATTATTACGAACCCTGGACATATCAATATGAGCATTTGTTCGAGGCGGAAGAGGGCGACGACCAGCCTGTTGCACGTCCTGTCTCCCTGATAACCGGCGACCCTATAACTCCTAAGTCGGGGCCAAACTGGGATGACGACCTTAGCGGTTCGGAAGATTATGCCAAAAACGACGTAAACTTCAAGAACCTGACGAAAGCAGAACAGGAGGCTATGTTCCAACTGGAGAGGATGACCATGCATTATTTGCCGAGGATGTGCAATCACTGTTTAAATCCTGCCTGTGTTGCCGCTTGTCCGTCAGGAGCCATATATAAAAGAGGTGAAGACGGCATAGTACTTATAAATCAGAAAAAATGCCGTGGCTGGCGCATGTGCGTAACGGCATGCCCGTATAAGAAAAGTTATTATAACTGGAGTACCGGGAAATCGGAGAAATGCTTGCTGTGCTATCCTCGCGTCGAATCGGGTCAGGCCCCGGCTTGTATGCATTCATGCGTTGGACGTATTAGGTATATTGGCGTAATGTTGTACGATGCCGATAAAATTGAGGCCGCCTCTGCCAGCTCCAATGATGATCTAATTAAAAACCAACTAGATATTTACCTGGATCCCAACGATCCCGAAGTGATAGCTGCAGCCAGGAAAAACGGTATTGCCGATTCGACCCTGGAGTCAGCACAAAAATCACCGATTTATAAGTTCGTGAGAAAATGGGGCCTTGCCTTGCCTTTACACCCTGAGTTCCGTACGCTGCCAAACTTGTTTTATGTGCCACCATTGCTGCCAACTATGGCTTTTGTCAACGAAGAGGGTTCTTACGAAACAACTAGTGAGTCCTTTTGGGGAGCAATTGAAAAATCAAGATTGCCCATGAGCTATCTGGCAAGCTTGTTCAGCGCAGGAAATGAAGAGGTAATTAAAAACATACTTAAAAAACTGATGGCCGTGCGTTTGCACCGCAGGGCGGAAACCGTTGGCGACCTCCCGGAAGAGGAGTCCAAAGGAGCAATGAAAGATGTTGTTATGGACAAAGATACTGCCGATGCGATATTCAGGTTGACATCCCTGCCTTTGTTCGATCAGCGCTTCGTTATTCCGCCGGCCCACCGCGAGGAAGCTATGGAAATGTTAGAGAGCACTGCCGATGTTAAAGGAAATACAGGTTTCGGGTTTAAGGAGCCACCGGTAAGGGGTTTGTAAAAATCCACGCTTAGCGAACTTGAATTATAACATAAAATATATCTTGATAATAAAAAATATGCATAATCCGGAATATTATAAAAACATCGCAGAACTCTTCGCCTATCCTGACGAAGGCTTAGGCCCCAAAGCAAGGGCCTTCCGCAATAATATGCATTTCCATTCAGATGTGATGCAGGTAAAGCTCGATACTTTTCTCGACGCTGTCGAAAAACTGGATGTCAAAGGGCAAAAGGAATATTATTCAAAGACTTTCGATGTTCAGGCCGTATGTTATCTGGATATAGGCTATATGATGTTCGGGGAGGACTATAAAAGAGCCCAAATGCTTGTCAACCTTCAGAAAGAACATGAAATTACTGGTATTGACTGTGGCAGCGAACTTAGCGACCACCTGCCCAATGTGCTGCGTTTGTTAGCCGAAACAAAAAATATGGAGCTTGCCGAGGAGCTGGGCTTTATCATACTTATCCCCGCCATTCGGTTCATGCTCACTAAGTTTAAAAATATTGATAATTATTATAAAAACCTTTTGGAGGTGTTGTTGGAAATGCTTCAATATGATTTCAAGGGTGATGAATTGCTGGAATTTGCTTTTTCGGAGGAATCGTTCTCCGGGAAAAATGAGTTTTTGATGCCGTCGCCAAAAATGACGATTTGTGATTCTAATTGTAAACAAAAAAGATTTTAATTATGAGCAATTATTTTTTCTTTATAGGATTGCCTTACGCTACAATAGTTATAGTACTGGTAGGTACGATATTCAGATATATGAACTTCGGGTTTAAAATATCCTCCTTGTCATCCCAGTTTCTGGAAGGTAAAGAGCTGTTTTATGGCAGCAGGCCGTTCCACTGGGGACTTTTGTCCCTTTTCCTGGGGCACCTGATAGCCTTTTTGTTCCCGAAAAGCCTAATGGTATGGAATAGCGTCCCCTTGCGCATGCTTATTTTGGAGGTTGTAGCGCTGGGTTTTGGCATAACGGCATTATATGGTTTGGGAATGCTAGTTATGCGCAGGTTCAAGCATAAGAGGTTGCAGAAGGTAACAACTAAAATGGATGTTCTTGTGTATGTGGTTCTATTGACCCAGGTTATTTCAGGTCTGTGGGTGGCCTATTTCGCCCGCTGGGGCTCGGCATGGTTTCCAACAGTGCTAACGCCATACCTGAGGTCGTTGTTTGTGCTCGACCCGGATATTACTGCCGTGGCGGCAATGCCCTTGTCGGTGAAAATACATATAGTTTCAGCATTTGCATTGATAGGGCTGATTCCTTTCACCCGTTTTATGCACTTCCTGGTTTATCCTTTCCCATATCTTTTCAGAAGTTATCAGTATGTGATCTGGAACTGGGATCGTAAGAAAATACGCATATCCAGGAAACTAGTAAACGGTGTTAGGTCTAAGAATAATTAAAAATATATACTATGAATAATAAAGCACCATCATTATTGGATTTTAAGAATCCGAGCATCGTAACTTTGCACTTGACATGGGTTGCGTTTTTCCTGACTTTTGTCGTATGGTTCAATATGGCAGGCGTTCTGTCAAAAATGATAGAACAGTTCGATTGGCTATCCAAATCAAATGTGAAAGCATTGCTGGTTACCAATGTGGCACTGACGATCCCAGCCCGTATCATAGTTGGTGGCTTGATCGATAAGTACGGCCCCAGAAGAATTTTTGCGGGCTTGATGGTCATAATGGTCATTCCCGGTCTGACATTCGCTTTCGGCGACGATTTGACCCAGCTTGTCTTGTCGAGATTAGCCCTTGGCGCCATTGGTGCAGGCTTTGTTATCGGCATTAAAATGACAGCAAATTGGTTTACGCCCAAATATATTGGCCGGGCCGAAGGTTTTTATGCCGGATGGGGTAATTTTGGCTCAGCGGCCGCGGCTGCCATGGTTCCTTTTGTGGCCGTTAATATCCTTGGAGGCGACTGGCGTTGGTCATTGGCGATAACAAGTATAGTTACAGCAGTTTATGGTGTGATTTATTTTTTCGTCGTAAAAGACTATCCCGAAGGTTACGAGCCAAAGGCAAAACAGAAAAAGGGGGGAGCAATGCCTGTTTCATCATATTTCGACCTGGGACAGTACGTTGTTTGGGAATTGCCCCTTTACGGCGCATTGGGCCTCGTGGTCTTTGTTCTGCACAAGCAGCTTGTAAATGCACAGCCACTTATTAGCTGGTCGATGGTCTGGGTGTCCTGGCTAATTCTGGGGGCAGTATATTTAATTGATGTGGCAAGAATCCTCAAGGCAAACCTTCCGAGACTTAAAAAAGGAGTTCCCGAAGAGGAAAAATTCCCATTTGGTAGCGTAGGTGCTCTAAACACTACATATTTCGCGAATTTTGGGGCCGAACTGGCAATAGTCTCAATGCTCCCCATGTTTTTTTATGAGGTCTTTAGTAATTTGCTCTATGAAGATGGCTCACAGATAATGACACTTACAATGGCAGGCGCCGTTGCAGGTTCATTTGCTTTCATGAACTTGCTTGCCCGACCATTGGGCGGTTTGCTTTCCGATAAGCTGGGAAGCAGGAAAAAAACAATGTTGCTCTATATGGCCGGAATAACCATAGGCTTTTTCCTCATGGCGATAATTGCTAAATATGGCCCTGTTGGCAGTGATGGGGAAGTTGCCTTGTTGCCGCAATTCAATACTCTGGCATGGCTGGTCGTATCCATCGCGATTACGATGTTTGCCTCCTTTTTCGTTCAGGGCGCCGAGGGTGCTACTTTTGCGATGATACCTTCCATTAAAAAGGAAATGACGGGCAGGATAGCCGGAATGGCAGGGGCATTTGGAAATGTAGGAGCTGTAACTTACTTGTTTTTATATAATTTCATGGATGACAAAACCTTTTTGTTTATGCTCTCGGGCGGTGCGTTAATTAGCTTGGTTTATTGTTTCTTCATGCTTAAGGAACCTAAGAACGCATTTGTTGACAGTTTTGAGTAATTATTAAGCTTATTAAAGAAATAAGTATCACTAAATAAAGAAATATTATGTCTAAAATCAATCTTTCAGTATGGGATGTGGAAAACGAATCCTTTTGGAGCAACACGGGTAAAAAAATAGCAAATAAGAATTTATGGATATCAATCCCAGCCTTGCTCCTTGCTTTTGCCGTTTGGATAATGTGGAGTATTATCGCAACAAAGATGAAGGCATTCGGGTTTAACTTCGGGATGATAACAAATGATATGAATCCTGCCCAGATAGCGACTAAGCTTAAGGAAATAAATAGCTTGTACTATACCTTGCCGGCCATTGCCGGTTTGGCAGGCGCTACCTTGCGCATACCCAATTCATTTTTGATCGCACTGGGCGGTGGCAGGAACGTGATATTTGTTACTACCTTATTGCTTTTAATTCCGGCGGTCGGAGTTGGTTTTGCCCTTCAGGACGTAAATACACCTTATATTACATTTGCCATTTATGCCGCCTTGTCGGGATTCGGGGGAGGTAATTTCTCGTCTTCCATGAGCAATATAAGTTTTTTCTTTCCAAAGCGCATGCAGGGGACATCCCTCGGCTTAAACGCCGGTATCGGTAACCTGGGAGTCGGGGTAATGCAAAAAACCATCCCCTGGATAATAGGGTTCTCGTTTTTTGGTGCACTTGACGCCAATGGCAATAAAATTTTCAACGATGCCCTGTCCGGACTTCAAAATGCAGGATGGGTTTGGATTCCGGTATTGAGCCTTGCCACTGTGGCTGCCTTTATTGGTATGAACAATGTGATTACCGGAACGCCTAAGCTGCCATCCACTTTGCAAGGAATTGCAAAGACAACCTATATGATTGTATTAGGCTTGGTTGCGGCCTCCGTTGGGGCATACCTTTTAATAGGTTTGCAAATTAATATGTGGGTAGTCTTGCCCGTGGTTGTTGTGCTTACGCTCTTGTTGATGAAGTTTGCAACCCCAAGCGACATAAAAACCAACCTCAATAAGCAATTTGCTATTTTCAGTAATAAGCACACCTGGGTTATGACGATTATTTATACTATGACTTTTGGGTCGTTCATCGGTTTTTCCGCTGCGTTCCCTAAGTTGAGCCAGGATATATTTGTTTATTCCAATGCCGACGACCCTTCTTTTGTTAACCCTAACGCACCTAATTTTCTTATGTGGGTATTCCTGGGGCCCGTTATCGGAGCCTTGATACGCCCAGTAGGTGGTTGGCTTTCAGATAAGATCAACAGCGGTGCTAAGGTTACGGCCTTTAGTACCATTGCACAAATACTTGCCACGCTTGCCGTTGCCTATTTCGTTATTCAGGCGCGTAACAGCGAAACGCCCGAAGTGTATTGGTGGCCTTATTTCTCTAGTTTCATGGTGCTGTTCTTAACCACCGGCATTGGTAACGGCTCAACGTTCAGGAGCATACCTTTCATTTTCAATAAGGAGCAAGCGGGGCCTGTTTTAGGCTGGACTGCTGCCATTGCCGCTTATGGAGCCTTTATTATCCCCAAGGTATTCGGGCAGCAGATAAAGAGCGGGACACCTGAATATGCATTATATGGCTTTGCGATTTACTATTTTGTTTGCCTTGTGCTAAACTGGTGGTTCTACCAAAGCCCGAAGGCAGAATATAAAAATCCCTGAGCATGAACTGCACAAAATGCCCTAACACCAAGTGTTTTGTTCAGAAATACTGCTTGTCGGAATGGCATGGGTATTCGGAGCATCACAAGATAAGGAAGCAGATATCTGCCTCCAAGACTATATTCTCCCAGGGGGATTTGGTAACAGGCTTGTATATTATTTGCTCAGGAAAAGTAAAGGTTTTATTGAAGGATGCCAAGGGCGAGGAATTGATAATCAGGGTAGCAGGAAATGGCCAGGTGCTTGGCCATAGGGGCATTAGCGATGATATGGTTTACCCTATCTCTGCCGAAACCTTGATCGAGTCGGAAATTGCTTACTTCTCAAACGAGGACTTTTTTAAGCTGTTGAACGCCAATAAGGATCTTTCATTTTATATGATGATGTTTTTTGCTAATGAGCTACACAGGTCGGAACAGCTCAGGCATGCTCATTGGAATAAGTCGTCGGAAGCAAAAGTAGCAGTGGCTCTTTTAATGGTCATTAACGCTTTTGGGTATAAGGATGACGAGCAAAAAGTCCTGGATTTGGGAATGAATTATAGGGAATTATCTAAATTTGCACGAATTTCTTATCCCACATTGTCGAGGGTGCTCAAGGATTTTGCCGAGCAAGGTATAGTGAGATCAATAAATAATGAATTGATAATTTCAGATATTGAAGCCTTAAACTCGTTTGTCAGCTGAACAGTTGAAACCTTAGGGTCGATAGGCTTCTTGTCCTTGGTTTATTGTTGATATGAAAAGAAAATGCGAAACGTGTCGCCATACAAATTGTTTTATAAACAAGTTTTGCTCCAGCGAGTGGAAGCCCCTTATTACTTTCCATAAGACAACTTTGAATTATGATGGTGGTGATGTTATATTTAGGGAAGGCGATAACGTAGAGGGGATATTCCAGATTTATAGTGGTAAAATCAAAGTGGTGGCTAATTACCAGGGTGTTAACGAGAGAGTGGTAAGGCTGGCGAACTCAGAGCAGTTGTTGGGCCACCGCGGCTTTGGTGGTCAAATGATTTATCCGGTAACGGCAATTGCACTCGAAAGCTCACAAGTTACCTTTATACCTGTAAACACATTTTATAGCGCCATAAAGGCGAATCCTGAACTCGCATTTAACTTGATGATGTTTTTTGCCGATGAACTGAAATCCTCGGAAAAAAACATAAGGACAAAGAATAAAATGACGGCAAAGGAAAAAGTGATCTCAGCGATTAACACTATCATCGAGGCTTTTGGGTTCGATGAGAGGGACCCGCAAATCTTGAGCTTCACTCCCAGCCGAAAGGACATCGCCAGTATAGCCGGCACTACCTACGAAACCGTTATCAGGGTTTTGAGTGCCCTCGAAAAAAGCGGATGTATCGTCCAGGAAGGGAAAACCCTTAGAATACTGGACTGGGAGAGGCTTGGTCTGAACGATAAGGGTTTTTGCTGATTTTTCCGTATCGATAAAATTTTGCCCTGGCTGATAACCTTTATTTATTCGGTGATTTGAGCTCACCGCTCTCTATCATACACAGAAACAAGACATTCGGCTTACATCCGGAATAAGTCGATGTTCATTGTTATAAATTATTACATTAGCCAACGAAATTAATAATTTAGTTTATGAAAACCGTTTTGATTAATTTGCTGATATTGGTAAGTATTGTTTTTTCGAGTTGTTTCGACCCCGACAAAAATGAAAGTCAACCCGGCTCGTCCTATTTGGATTATTCTAATTTGGACGATGTATTGTCGGGCGGGGTCAAGGTAATACCTATTACAACACCTAAAGGGAAATTTAATGTTTGGACAAAGCGCATCGGGAACAACCCGAAGGTTAAAGTGCTGCTCTTGCATGGTGGCCCAGGGGCAAATCATATATATTTCGAGGCTTTCGATTCCTTTTTCCCAAATGCGGGGATCGAATATTATTATTATGACCAGTTGGGATCAGGTTATAGCGACAGGCCAAATGATACCAGCCTTTGGAATATCGACAGGTTTGTGGAGGAGGTCGAGCAGGTTCGTAAAGCCTTGGAGCTTGATAAGAGCAATTTTTATTTGCTGGGTCATTCGTGGGGAGGAATACTGGCGATCGAGTATGCATTGAAGTATCAAGAAAACTTAAAGGGCCTGATAATATCGAATATGATGTCGTCGATACCCGAATATGATAAATATGCGAATGAAGTACTTGGGCCCCGGATGGATACAGCTGTTTTGAAAGAGATAAAGGATTTGGAGGCAAAAGCTGAATTTGATAACCCCAGATACCTTCAGTTGATAGAGGCCAATTATTATCCCGAACATATTTTGCGTATGCCTTTGCAGGACTGGCCTGAGCCGGTTGTGCGATCGTTCAGTTTAATAAACAACCAGATTTATGTTATGATGCAGGGGCCGAGCGAGTTCGGGACTGCCGGAAACGCCACATTGAAAAACTGGGACAGGAGCATGGACCTGCCGAAAATAAAAGTACCTGCATTAACGATAGGGGGGAAGTTCGACACCATGGATCCCGAATATATGAAATGGATGTCAACACAGTTTGAAAACGGGCATTTTTTACTTTGCCCTAATGGTGGGCACATGGACATGTATGATGACCAAGAAATATATTTTATGGGGCTTATTTCCTTCTTGAATAATCTAAATAATTGATTTAGAAGCTTATTGTAAAGCAGTTGTTATTTCACGGACTATATGGTAAAAATGAAATGGATTTTCATAAACCCCTATTTAAGACCGTTGCAAAAGACAATATTTTGTTCAAATTCGAGGCGGCAATACTTTTAAACCCACAGCAGACTGTTGTCTGTGAGGACTTTAAAAATACGACAACGAAGAAGGTGAATAAAAGATTGTCTTAATTCATTAAAAAAACCGGTACTACCACGAATTTAATGGAAAATTTTAATTTAGCGAAAAAAAGCAGAAATGTTCACACACCAATTTTTCGATTTATTGCTAAATTTAAATGATGACTGGCAAGTAACAGATGTAGATGCTGATTATAGGCTGTCAG
>JAJRQZ010000094.1 GCA_024279935.1 Bacteroidota bacterium | reverse complement strand
TTTCTTTGTCCTCGTTCAATTTTGCTTAGAACAGCTTGGTCAATGTCCAAAAAAGCGGCAACCTTTCTTAAAGGGTAACCTTCTTTTTCTCTTAGTGTCCGTATTAGTTCTCCTATTTTCTGCATTTTGAAATTATTATTTTGACAAAAATAGTCAAAGATTTATTTTCTAAGCAATATTTGAGTCTATTATTTTTCAACTACTTATTAACATTGTCGCAAGGGTGGGAAGGATAGCTCTTTTGGTTTTTCAGGGTTGGTTTTTGTGTGTCGGCAAAAAATCAAATCCCGAAAAAATCGGGACAGGTCGTGCTATTAAGGGCTGGCTTTTGGCTCAATTTCTTCTTGTAGTAAATTTGTCATACTGTTTCTTTCTCCCTGCTTCCGACTAACATCAAAGAATTAGTTATTATTTTTCTGTAATCCTTTATTTATGGTCAATTGAATTGAAAATTGATTCATTTTTTTTCTTTTTCTCCCCTACGTTAGCGAAAATATTCAACCGGAATTTTATGGTAGGGTGATTGTGCCTAACGCCCACTATAGACAGGACTAACCCGAAGTTCGGAAAAACGGACATAAACATGTTTATGCCGGGAATAGCCTATCAAGGAGTAGCATTTCCTTTATTGTTCAGTATGTTAAAAAAGCGGGGCAACTCTAACTCACAAGAAAGAATAAACCTGATTGAGCGATATATTAAGCTTTTCGCATGGATACAATAGACTGTATCGTTGCCGACAGTGAACTTGTTGGAGAAAAACAGTTAGAATACCTCAACAATAATAAGCTGCGTTATCAGATTCGTATCAGAAATAATCTTAAAGACTTTGTCCCCAGAAAAAATGAGACGGTTAGAGCATTCCGGCTGTTCAACGCATTCAGAACAAACGGGTTAGTGCATTACCCCAACATCGTAAAAATAAACGGGCAATTATGCTATTTGTCCGGAAGCAAGTTGAGCAAAGGGGAATACCTGATCCTCGTATCGTTCAAAAGGCCTGATAAGGCGGGTGATTACCATAAACAAAGATGGCAATCCCGAGGCCTCGTTAGAAATGACCTTTAATGCTATGAAGTCAAGTGGTTTTGATATAAGGAAAACACACCTTTCCGATTCCAAAAGAATCAAAAAGCTCATACTCCTGATTATGGTTGCTTTTGTCTGGGCTTACAAAGTAGGAATTTATATCCATCAGTTCGTCAAGCAGGATCCCGTTAAAAAACCTTGAAGAAAAGCCAAAACAATATTCAAGACAGGTCTTGATTACATCACAAAATGCTTTCTTAATGCAAGTTATAAACCGAGTATTGATATCTTGTTGCTGCTCAGCAGGTTTATCAATTTGATTATCAATAGCCCCATGCTTCAGTGGGGCTATATATTTGAAATCTCAGTAGTTTTAGCGGAAATTTTGTGTTTTTCAAACAAAAATTGTGACAAAACGGATAGGTAACCAATGAGTTAATATTTTTCTCTACTGCTGAGTAGTAACGATATCTTTGAATTTTTGTCATGTACTTAGCTTATCGAATAAAATACAATTAAGAAAACATTCTCTCGCAGCCCGGGTTTTAGCCGAGAGTGTTCAACACGGTATTTATATGCTTTTCTCCCCAAACACCAGTAAATATCTCATGCTCCGTTAAACATCATCCATCCAAATACGGATGTCAGTGCAATTACATAAGCAACAAGGACATAAATCCATCTTCCCCCAAATTTAGGAGTGGGCATAGAGGATAAGTTTAATACCGACAGAAGCATTACGATTAGGTAAATAAATATTGAAAAAGCGGAATGCCCAAATAAACCTTCAAACAAAAAGAGAAAAGCCAGGATGAGCACATTGTTATCAAGTGCCAGTCCCCGATATGTTTTGCTGTCGATAAGACCATAAACATTAAAATAGCTCAAACGGATGGCACTGGTAGCAATAATAACAAAAGCGCCCGGTATAAACCATATACTATAATCCCCGTAGCTTAAAAGTATTATGGCTGGTAAAACCCCAAAGCTTACAATATCGATCATCGAATCAAGCTGAGCGCCAAAAACAGCTTGTATCTTTGTCCTTCCTTTCATTTTTCGAGCAATAATTCCGTCGTACCAATCAAAGAGAACGGCCCAGAGCAACCCAATGATTGCTGCCTCAAAATTCCCGGCAATGGCAAAATATATTCCTAAGACAGCACTCAACAAGCCTGTTAAGGAGCAGATATTCGGCAGGTCCTTTATAAAACTTAGTACCTTAACTTGTTGTTTATCGTCCATCTTGTTTGTTTTTTAAGTACATTATATCCATTAAGGCTTCAATAAGCTTGTTGTTTTCGGCCTTCGTACGGCTGGCAATTCGAATATAGCGGTCGGCGTCGGGTTGTGTTTTTCCGACGCTATCCTTTATATAAATATTGTATTCCATAAAAAGGCGCTTTGTTATTTCCGGCCCGCTTAAGGCCGCATCGGGCAAACGGCAAAAAATATAATTCGCATCGGGTTTGAACACGGTCATCCCTTCAATAGCCGATAGTTTTTTATAAAAAGCATCCCTGTCCGATTTAACCCGCTCGCAGCTAGCTTCAAATTCCTGTTTATATTGGGGCAAAACACGGAGAAATTCTTCGGCAAATCCATTGATGTTCCAAATATGGATGTTGTTTCGCACGGCGGCCGCAAACTCCAGGTTTGCCGTTAACAAGTATCCAATTCTAAGTCCGCAAATCCCGTAAGCCTTGCTCATGCTTTTTAGTATAGCCATGTTGACGTATTCGTCAATATCTTGTTCCAGGCTTATTTGCCCTTTGTTATCGGCAAAATCAAGAAAAGATTCATCAATAATCAGTATGCAATTATGCTTCTCGAGTTTTTGTGCCAACCGGATTAAATCGGCTTTGGGCACCAACAGCGACGTAGGGTTGTTGGGCGTTACCACTACCGCCATGTCGGCTTTAACTTTAAAGGCTTCAGCAGCAAACTTATCCACATCCAGCCGAAAGGATGGGAATTCGAGAGGGAATTCGACCACATGCCCATTTGGTGCAGCATTTGCATACTCGTTAAATGATGGTACGGGAACAATTATTTTTTTTGCAAGATGGCCGGATAGTATTTTTATTATTTCGGCAGCGCCATTTCCAACAACAATTCTTTCGGCGGGTTGGCCTATTACCTCACCCATTAATTCGGCAAGTGCATCTTGTGCCATTGGGTAATTCAATACTAAGTCATGAATATTGTTTTTTAAATGAGCGAATACCGCTTTTGGTGGAAAATAGAGATTGTATAAATAAGCGTGATCGGTAAAATTATGCCTATAATAGCCGCCATGCTGTTTTGATATGTACTCGTATTTCCCAGCCTGTGTTTTATATCTATTTCCCACAGTATGTTTATTTGAGCCCTTAAGCATACATCTCTTTAAGCTTAAGTTGTGTTTTTAATTCCACGGGGAACAATTTCTCGGCCTCGGCCAAATCATTTATAGTGTCAATCTCGTACCAAGGCTTGTGGTCGTACGAAACAGATTCAAACGACAGAGTTTTATTATCGATCATTTCGGAAAAAACGGCTTCGTAGTAACAGTTAACACTACCCATATCAATATATTGGTCAAGCTTCTTAACAATTGCTCTCCAGGACGAAAGCGAGAAACTGTAAATATTAACTGTTTTATAACGAACATCGGTATAAGTTTTTGTTGTTCCCTTGTGAAACTTAGTTACCTGATTTTGTTTATTGAGCGAAACGGTGGTTCCATTTAACCATGGTTGCATTTTAGCTATGGCCATCTTGTCGGGATAAACCATTTCGTCGAGCAAGGATGTGTTTATGACCAAATCGCTTTCGAACAGGACAAAGGGCTCATTTATTATGTTGCGTGCCATCCATAACGAATAAATGTTGTTAGTGGTACGATACAATGCGCTAAAAACATACTCGATGTTTAAATCTCCTGATTTACTGCCCAGAAAATCCATGATACATTCATCTTTGTAGCCGGTAACGATTACAAGACGTTTAAACCCTTGTTTTTTCAAGTTGTTGATAAGTCGTTCCAGAATGGACTCTTCATTTACAAGGGTCAGGCATTTGGGACAACTTTTTGTTAAAGGAAAAAGACGGCTTCCCGTACCTGCAGCAAGAAGCAATGCGGTGGAGATACGATCGCCATAATAATAATTGTCTGAATCAATACTCATACTTTATTTAATTGGTGTCATCAAAAAAAAACTTGAACGCTCGGTTAAAAGCCCCTAAGTGTACTATGTATTAGTACTTTGATGGTTGGATTGGTTACTGATAACTCAACTATAAGTATGAAGTCTGCGAATGTATTGAAAGATTGCTTAGGAAAGCACATCAACAAAAATGATAGTAAATATTTGATATCAAAAGATAAGGAATCCTTGTGCAAAGGTACTCTAATAATTCAGTTTAACTAATCCTTATTTTTTGAGGTTATAGTATGGAAATTATGGAAACAGATGATAAATGCACGATATGAATGGCGAAAAGGGAAATATAAATTAATATATTTGCGGAAACGCAAGGCTTTGAAGGTAAAAAGTTTTAAAGCAGGGAAATATGTAAAACGATTTGGATGTTTTTCTTTGCTTTCAGAATGGATAGAAACCCCATCACCTTATCATAATAACTGACCAGCTGATCTGCCTCCTTATACAGAAATATCGGAATTAAAAAAGTGATGAAAGTGGTTGTTTAAACAAAACGCTTACAAAAAAACATGCGCAACAATTATGGGTTTGCAATTGTAGCAAGCCCAGGATTGAATCAGGCCTACAGCCCGTCCCGTTTTACGCCACTCCCGGCGCCGGTGAAGAAGCCCCCTGGTGTTCAGTTGCATTTTAGTTCCGAATATGCTAAAAATTAATTAATTTTGTAAGATTATAAACCAAATTAAAAATCAAAACAAATATCAATGGAAACAATTAAAATGACATCAGGAGCATATTTTAAATCTATTAAAATTGTTCACCTCGCATTAGTGATTGGAGTTGTGTTTTTTACATTAATTTCAGTTTTCCTTCAATTTAACGGATTTGGAACAGTTGGCCATGAATTGACTAACATACTCCTGATAGTTGTTCCGATAATTGCTTTGGTCGGGGTTTTTGCGAGCGCTTTTCTTTTCAAGAAAAAGCTTAATGGAATTAATGGAAGATCAAATTTGAAAGAAAAAATGGAAGATTATCGATCTGCTTTAATAGTAAAACTTGCACTGATCGAAGGGCCTTCTTTCTTCACAATTATCGCTTTCCTGTTGACTGGCAATTATATATTTTTAGGTATAGCAGTGATGTTGATTATAGTTTTTCTGATTTATAAGCCGAGTCAGACTAAATTTATAAATGATCTAGAACTAACAAATAAAGAGTTGGATTTGATTAATAATGCAGATGCGGTGATATTATAGAAAAGCACTTGCAGCAACAGCAAATCATCGCCTTTCGCCGGCTGGTTCTGTCTTTTTAGGGTATTATAATCAACTACGGTTCTGTGGGAGGCTTTGGGTGAAACTCCCTTTGCTACTCAATTACACATACCAAGACCGTTGCAAAAGACAATGTTTTGTTCAGATTCGAGGCGGCAGTATTTTTAAACCCACAGCAGACTGTTGTCTGTGAGGACTTTAAAAATACGACAACGAAGAAGGTGAATAAAAGATTGGCTTAATTCATTAAAAAAACCTAGTATTGCAACGGTCTTATACCGTTCCCATTATAAAGATTACTTTTGTGGGCAAGGATTTGTGCTTTTTTTGAGATCTCCCTACATAAAACTTCTGATATGAAACGTCTAAAATACATACTGATAACATTTTTCCTCTTAAAAGTTTTGTTATTGTTTGCTCAGGCACCGGTTTTTGTAAAACCCGTCCAGGGAATTTACGGACAGGATTTTATAATCGCAAATTATGTCGATTGGGATATCGGCGGCTCGTTTTTCGATCACAAATGCGGCACCAAGACCTATGATGGCCACCAGGGCACTGATTTCGTTGTCAGCGGTTTTCCGCAGATGGACGAAGGCGTTGACATAGTGTCTGTTGACTCGGGCATGGTTGTTTTTGTTCACGATGGCGAGTTTGACCGCAACACTGATGGCAACCCCGATCTGGGCCTTGGCAATTATGTTGCGATTAAACATCACGACAAGTACTTTTCGTATTACGGTCATCAGAAAAAGTATTCAATAATTGTGAGCGTTGGCGATACGGTAGTGCCGGGGCAAGTTATCGGGCAGGTAGGCAGTTCCGGCAATTCCACCGACCCTCACCTTCATTTTGAGCTTTGGTACGACTCGTTATATTTAGTTGATCCGTTTGCTGGCTTTTGTGGCAACAACTATTCTTTCTGGATCGATTCACTGCCTTACGACACGAGTTTCAACGTTTGGGATTCGGGATTATGTGATTATGTCCCGCCCATCGACTCGCTGCGCGAACGACCGCTGCCACGTATAAATTTCAACAACCAGGATTCAGTGATTACTTTCTGGAATCTTCAGTACGGGATTAAAACGGGGGACTCAACACGTATTGAATGGCTTACTCCCAATGGTGAGCAGTGGTTTGTTTACAGTTTCACTTACCAAAAAGATTGGTGGTTTTATTATTATTATTCTTATATTTTCACACCTCCCGACAACCTGTTGGGAGAGTGGACATACAATTATTATTATAACGACAGTTTAGTACTGAGCGGGCATTTTATGCTTGAGCTACCTTTAGCGGAACCTGAAATTGAGCAGGGGCCGGAAATATTGGCCCGATACTCCGGAAACGGAATAATCACCTTTGAAATCCCGGAAGCTATACATGAGGGACATGTCGAGCTTTATGATTTATCCGGCAAACGCCTGTTAAAAAGGGCTTTTAATAAAAAGAAACGTTTTTTGTTGGATGCTTATGCTGAAAATCTCCGGCACGGGCTTTACCTGTTTGTCTTGAAGAGCAACAAAGGTGTTCAGGCACGTAAAATCATATTGTAGCTGCCACAGGCTTTTTGAGCCGATAAATCAAATGAGAAAAGGAGCTAATTAAGCGTGATTTAATAAATACTTCAATAATCTTATTAATTTAGAGCTTTAAAACGGAAGGGTCTTTCCCGAGCTTTGTAATATGAAATTAATAGAATTCATAAAATCGTTTATAAAAAAAAACTCCTGATAGCTTGTCGTTGGTTTTAAGTGGCGGAGGGGCCAGGGGAGCGATACACCTGGGCGTTATGCAGGCTTTGGACGAACACGAAATAAAAATCGAAGCCGTTTCGGGAACAAGTATCGGTGCCATCGTAGGCGCTCTTTATTGTGCCGGCATGTCGCCCTTGGAGATAAAAAAACTGATGGAAACCAAAAAGTTCGCGAGTGTTTTTCAGTTGTCGTGGAACAGAAAAGGCTTGTTGACTATGACAAAGCTTAAAAAAACGCTTGCGGAATTTATCCCCGTAAACGATTTTCAGTCGTTGAGAACACCTTTTTATTGTTGTGTTAGCACCCTGGAGAGCGGCAAATTCGAGATTATTGACAAAGGTGATTTATCGAGGGCTGTCCTGGCCTCGGCATCTATACCCATACTTTTTGCCCCCATTGAAATAAACGGCCAGCACTATGTTGACGGTGGCTTGTTGAATAACCTCCCGGTAGAGCCTTTCCAGGGGAAAAGCAATGTGTTGGCCATTCATGTCAACAACTACAAATATCTTGGGTCCGAAAATATCAGGAGCATAGCCGAAAGGGTATTTACACTAGTGAGCAGGCAAACTGCAAGGAACAAGCTAGAAAAATGCGATTATGTTATTGAGCCATTGCTCGACAAAACCTATCGTGTTCTTGATTTCAGGAATACCGGGGAACTTTTTGATATCGGCTATAATGAGGGGTTGAAGTTCGTGCGTGGAATAAAGAAGCCGGCAGGGCCTAAATAACATTGTCGATCATCTCCTCCTTGCCGGGAATCTTAATGTCGAGTTTTTCGAGATTAAGCCATGAGGCCAGTGCCGGCGCAATGGACTTAACCGGCTCGTAAAACAAGGATTTTTCACGGGCATCCTTGCTGAACACGCTGTTTTCGAGATTGAAATACGAGAATGCAAATATCAGGACGCTGATAAAGAGCGCCCCTTTTACGATTCCGAAAACAGCTCCTGCCATCTTGTTTAAAAAACCCAAAAAAAGGATGTCAACGATTTTTTCCAGGGCTTTGCCAACTGCTATTACCCCAAAAACAACTATGACAAAAGTAACTACAAATGAAAGCGCCCCCATATATTTTTGCTCAATATTGAAGGTTTTGTTCAAGAAGCCCCCTGCGATGTCGGAAAAATAAATCGCGAAATAAAGCCCTAATATCAATGCTCCCAGGGTCGCCGCTTCAATTATTAGCCCTTTTTTGTATCCTGAATAAGCAAAGAACATTATGGGGACGAGAAAAACAAGATCGATTAAATTAATTGTCATTATAATTATTTTAGGCGACGGGTAAGCTCAGTCGAAAAGACGAAATCGTTCAGCTCGGCATTGTCGGTTTTCATTATTTCCTCCTTGCTGCCTTCCCACCACAGATTTCCTTTGTAAAGATAGGATATTTTTTGTCCTATTTGCAAAACGGAATTCATGTCGTGGGTATTGACGACTGTCGTCATATTGAACCTTTCGGTTAGGTTTGAAATCAATTCGTCGATAAGCTCGGCGGTTTTAGGGTCCAGGCCGGAGTTTGGCTCGTCACAAAACAAATAATTGGGCCTGAGCGATATTGCCCTTGCAATAGCAACGCGCTTTATCATTCCGCCGCTGAGTTCCGATGGAAGTTTTTTATGTGCATTGGGCAGGTTTACGTTTATAAGAACGTCGTTAACCCTTTCGCGCTTTTCCTCTAAGCTCATTTTTGTGAACATATTTAAGGGAAACATCACATTCTCCTCAACACTAAAGGAATCGAACAAAGCACCACCCTGGAACAAAACACCCATTTCCTTGCGGATGAGCTTTTTCTTTTTCTCGTTTAAGTTAGTGAAATTCCTTTCGTCGAATTTTATTTGCCCCTCGTCAACATCGAACAAGCCTATACAACATTTCATCAAAACCGTTTTTCCCGAGCCGCTCTGTCCTATGATAAGGTTGGTTTTGCCCTTTAGGAAATTCATGCTTATGTTTTTCAGCACCTGCTGGCCACCAAACGACTTTGAGATGTTTTTCACTTCTATCATACCAGCAAAAGTTGTGTTAATATTAAATCGAAAATGATAATCAAGATGCTGCTATAAACAACGGCTTGTGTGCTGTTCCGCCCCACTTCAACCGAGCCGCCACTCACGGTATATCCCTTAAAGCCTGAAACAGATGAGATTATAAAGGCAAAGACAACGGTTTTAATTAGCGCATAAGCTACGGTAAAGGGCTCGTACCAGGCTTGTATTCCTTCTATATACGCTGAAGAGGGCACTATTCCGGTAACTATGCATGCTACCCATCCTCCACCGATGCCTAGAAACATCGAAAAAACAATAAGTATCGGGTTATAGATTATCGATGCGGTAATTTTTGGCAATATGAGGTAATGTGCGGGATTTATCCCCATGACCTTAAGAGCGTCAATTTGTTCGGTAACGCGCATAGTCCCTATTTCGGAGGCTATGCTCGACCCTACTTTCCCGGCAAGTATTAAGCTTATTATGGTTGGCGAAAATTCCAATATCATCATCTGCCTGGTCGAAAAACCAATAAGCTTTTGCGACAGCAGGGGGTTATCCATGTTATATGCTGTTTGCATGGCGATAATAGCCCCTGTAAATATCGATATAATGGCAACTATCCCTATGGAGTTGGTGCCCAAATCCTGAAAATCCATCATTAGCTGACGCCTGAAAACCTTGCCTTTGTCAGGCTTCTTGAAAGCCTGGAACATCAGCATGGCATATTCCCCCATTTCAGTAATAATATTCATGTTCGGTTTTTTAACGCTGTATGCATCACAATAGTTCGTTAAGGCTTTATAACATACACAACATCAAATACTTGCAAAATACACAATAAATTATCACCATCCTGATAATCAGCATTTAGCGGCTTAGCGGTTTTGCGGGAAACAAAAACCACACGAACTATTGCATCAGCGAAGTTAAACAAAAAGAATTTTTAGTTTTGCTTTTGCAACAAAGCTTTTGCTTTTTCGTTGATTTTATAACGTTTTTTAAGATTTATGAAGAAATTATCCTTGATTATACAGGCCATTTTGCTCATCGCATTTTCATTGATGTATTCATGCTCCAGCAGCAGAAGCTCGTTTAAGCCCAAGCATAAAAAAAAGAAGGACTGCGACTGCTCGGGTTACACTTACTTGGTGGCGCCCTTAAACTCTTATGATTTTTTGCCCGATAAAAACGCCGAGGTTGTACAAAACACCCAACCCGATCAGTCCAAATTTAATGGAAGCGCAATAAAAGGCAATAGTTAGCCAATTATTTCCACTCACATCATTCAAAAACCTCAACAGCGAATAGTTTTCGATCGCGTCGAGCAAGCCGGCAGCAATAAACAGTATAATAACAGTATCTGCCACTATCCTCCATATATCGCTATAAAACTTCGCGGCCATGAGCGATGCCCAAAGTGCCAGGAAAGCAACATAGAACAATATAAAAAGGTAGTCGAAGCCGAGACTGAAGAATGCCTGGCCGAGGCTGTTGTTTTGCGTCCAGTAATCCACTATCCCATCTGCAGTGTCGCTATTGTGGGAAAGCTCGAAGCTTACTATCCCGTAATCACTGTTTCCCTTCTGCAATTCCACATCGACGCTGCGAAGTACGGCAAACGACAACAACATGCCTGCCAATGATAAATATAAAAGCCTGGTCTTCATTATTTTTTATCACGAAAGTACAAATTATAAGGATAGAAGAGGTGAAGTCCGTAAAATTTTTTGGCGGCTAATAATAACGAACAAGACCATTGCAAAAGACAATATTTTGTTCAAATTCGAGCCTGCCAATCGTGTTTTGCCTGGGAGGGCGGCAGTATTTTTAAACCCACAGCAGACTGTTGTCTGTGAGGACTTTAAAAATACGACAACGAAGAAGGTGAATAAAGGATTGTCTTAATTCATTAAAAAAACCCGGTATTGCAACGCTCTTAGAATAAGCTATAACTATAGGCTTCGGTATCACTATGGTTTTTAACATGCTGATATTTGTAATTATTCTTTATGCCCAGACTCCCTTTACAGCTGTCTGCAGCACACCGCTCCCAATCGTAAAGAAAAACAAGATATTCGGCTTACATCCGGAATTTTAGGGGAAAGTGTGCTTTTGCCCTTGGAACAAATATATCCATCAATAAAAATTGGCGATAATTATATATTTTTGCACCGATGGAACATAAGGAAATACTAAAAGAATATTTGCCTGAAAAAAGTATCGACACTATCTATGCCTGGATAGTTGATAATAAAGTTCATTTAAAAATAACGCCCAAGCGCAAGACCAAACTTGGTGATTACAGGCCTCCAATAAGGTACAACAATCACAGGATCAGTATAAACCACGACCTCAACAAATACGCTTTTTTAATAACTATTGTACACGAATTTGCCCATCTGTTTGTCTGGGAAAAGCACAAAGGCAATGTTAAGGCGCATGGAAAAGAATGGAAATTGATATATAGGGAGTTGATGCTTGATTTTACCGGGAGAGGGATTTTTCCTTCCGAAATTGAGGGGTTTCTTCTAAAAAGCATAGTAAACAGTAAGGCGTCAAGCACTTCCGAAATTGCTTTAAGCCGTTGCCTAAAAAAATATGACGAACATGCTCATCTACCGACTCTCGAAGAATTAAGCGAGAACGCTGTTTTCGCAATCGAGGGTGGCCGCAGGTTTATTAAAGGTCCCAAAAGACGCACACGCTATAAATGCCAATGCCTTTCCAATAAAAAGTATTACATGGTACATGCCCTAACCCCTGTCTATAACGAATAAGGCAATTTCAATCTTATGAGAACGCACATAAAAAAGAAGTTAGGATTCCTTATATTTGCCCCACATAAAAAATTTTCAAAAAATGCAGATTCCAAAAGTATATAAGCCTAAAAATCATGTTCGTATAGTTACCGCGGCATCTCTTTTCGATGGTCATGACGCCGCCATCAACGTAATGCGGAGAATTATACAGGCCGGTGGCGCCGAGGTTATCCATCTTGGGCACAACCGCTCGGTCCATGATGTTGTAAACACGGCCATACAGGAGGATGCACAGGCTATAGCACTGACATCCTATCAGGGCGGCCATATAGAGTTTTTGAAATATATGTGCGATATGCTGAAAGAAAAAGGCTGCGGGCATATTAAAATTTTTGCCGGGGGAGGTGGCGTTATCCTTCCTGAAGAGATGAAAGAACTTCATAATTATGGAATTGCCAGAATCTATTCACCCGACGACGGAATGAAAATGGGGCTTCAGGGAATGATTAACGATTTAATGGAAAAATCGGATTTCCCAACAGGTATAAAAACCGACATAAGCATTAAGGACATCGAGAACAAGGATTATGTAAAAATATCAAGATTGATCTCGGCAGCCGAGAACAATCCCGAATCGGTGATTGAACTGATCGAGGAGGTAAAAAAGAAAGCGGAAATCAAAAACGCGCCCGTTTTAGGAATCACGGGGACAGGGGGAGCAGGGAAATCATCTTTGGTAGATGAGATAGTGCGCCGTTTCTTAAACGACTTCGACGACAAGACCCTGGCAATAATTTCCGTTGACCCGTCAAAAAGAAAATCCGGCGGGGCATTGCTGGGCGACAGGATCAGGATGAATGCCATCGACAACCCCAGGGTGTTCATGCGCTCGCTGGCAACAAGGCAATCTAATCTGTCTATCTCCAAGCACGTTAAGGACGCTGAACAAATTGCACAAGCCGCCGGCTTCGACCTGATAATCCTAGAAACTTCAGGGATAGGTCAGTCGGACACCTCCATCGTTGACCATAGCGATGTTTCCCTTTACGTTATGACACCGGAATACGGTGCCGCCACCCAGCTGGAAAAAATCGATATGCTTGATTTTGCCGATTTGATAGCATTGAACAAATTTGATAAGCGCGGTGCCATGGATGCTTTGCGCGATGTGAAAAAGCAATATCAGCGCAACAACCTGCTTTTTGACATGGATGTTGACGACATGCCCGTTTTTGGGACCGTGGCTTCCCAATTCAACGATCCGGGAGTCAATAAATACTATTTGAAACTACTTGAAATCATCAAAGAAAAAACCGGGGTGGAATTTAAATCCAAGAATGCCGCGAATTTTGATGAACATGAGAAAATATATATAATTCCTTCTAACAGGGTTAGGTATCTGTCGGAGATATCCGAAACTGTGCGCTCTTACAATCAATGGGCCGAAGACCAAAGCCGGGTTGCCGAAAAACTGCATCAGCTGGCAGGCAGCATGGAGATGCTGAAAGAAAACGGGAAAGACGATCAAACAGCCTCGCTGAAATCGCTTTACGAAGAATTAGTTAGAAAACTTGACCCCGACAATTTATATGAGCTCGAGAAATGGGAGGAAAAGAAGAAAAACTATTCCGAGGAGTTTTATAAATTCAAGGTCAGGGATAAGGAAATAAAAATAGCAACACATACCGAATCGCTGTCGCACAGCAAGATACCAAAGGTGTGCCTTCCGCAGTACAAAAACAAGGGCGACATATTAAAATGGATATTGAAGGAAAACGTCCCCGGGGAATTTCCCTTTGCCGCCGGTGTTTTTCCTTTTAAAAGGGAAGGCGAGGATCCGACCCGAATGTTTGCCGGCGAAGGAGGTCCGGAGCGCACAAACCGACGTTTCCACTATGTTTCGAAAGGCATGCCAGCCAAAAGGCTTTCAACTGCCTTCGATTCGGTAACCCTTTATGGTGAAGATCCCGACCGCCGTCCGGATATTTACGGTAAAATAGGTAATTCGGGCGTTTCCATTTCCTGCCTGGACGATGCCAAAAAACTTTATTCCGGCTTTAATCTCTCCGACCCGAAAACCTCTGTCTCGATGACCATCAACGGCCCTGCTCCCACTTTGGTTGGTTATTTCCTTAATGCCGCCATCGACCAGCAATGCGAGATTTATATCAAAGAAAACAAGCTGGAAAAAGAGATAGAAGCCATCATAGAAGGTATTTACAAAGAAAAAGAAACGCAACGACCTGAATATCAGGGAGCCTTGCCCGAAGGTAATGATGGCTTGGGCTTGTTCTTGCTTGGGGTTACCGGCGATATGGTCCTCCCCAAGGATGTTTATGAAAAAATCAAGGCCAATACCCTTTGTTCTGTACGGGGAACCGTACAGGCAGATATCTTAAAGGAAGACCAGGCTCAGAACACTTGTATTTTCTCAACTGATTTTTCCTTGAAACTGATGGGCGACGTACAGGAGTATTTTATAAACAACGACATAAGGAATTTCTATAGCGTTTCAATCTCAGGTTACCATATTGCCGAAGCCGGTGCCAACCCGATAAGCCAACTCGCATTTACCTTGTCGAACGGATTTACCTATGTTGAGTATTATAAATCGAGAGGCATGGACATAAACAAGTTTGCGCCTAACCTTTCGTTTTTCTTCAGTAATGGCGAATACCCTGAATATGCGGTAATAGGTAGAGTGGCAAGGTTGATATGGGCGAAAGCCATGAAACTGAAATATGGTGCCGACGAGCGTTCGCAGAAGCTCAAATATCATATCCAAACTTCGGGCAGGTCCTTACATGCCCAGGAAATTGATTTTAACGATATACGTACAACGCTTCAGGCTTTGTATGCCATTTATGACAATTGCAACTCCTTGCATACCAACGCTTACGACGAGGCAATAACTACCCCGACCGAAGAGTCGGTAAGAAGGGCTATTGCTATTCAGTTGATAATCAATCACGAACTGGGACTGGCGAAAAACCAAAACCCGCTGCAAGGTTCTTTTATTATAGAGGAACTTACCGATTTGGTTGAAGAGGCTATTTTGAGCGAGTTCGACAGGATTACCGAAAGGGGAGGCGTCTTGGGAGCCATGGAAACCATGTACCAGCGCAGTAAGATACAGGAAGAATCATTGTATTATGAAAACCTGAAGCACTCGGGCAAACTGCCCATAATAGGCGTTAACACATTTTTTGGGAAAGAAGGCTCCAAAACGATAGTCCCCGGTGAGGTCATCCGTGCAACAGAAACAGAAAAAGAGTATCAGATTTATATGCTCGACCAACTTCATAAGACATGGAAACAAGAAAGTGCCGAGAGTTTGAAAAAACTACAGGAAGCGGCAAAAAACAACGAGAATATTTTTGATACTTTGATAGAAACAGCCAAATACGCCTCGATAGGCCAAATTACCGCGGCTCTTTTTGATGTGGGTGGGCAATATCGGAGGAATATGTAATTGTTGACCTGATTTTCCGCCTCCAGCCCGTTTCCCCCCGGGATTTCATTTTCCGTAGCACCACTTGCCAACTGCTACCAGACTTTTGTGATAGTCAAGAAAAACCATAAATCGTTGAGAGGTGACTCGTTGTTCGGGAATATCGAATATGGAAGTTCATATTGAACAAAGAACCCACTTCAAAATTATCAGGGTGGAAATTGCTGTTCTGCCCTGAAACGTCGATCAATTAACTTTTTAATTCAAAACTAGTTTCGTACCTTTGCCCGCCCTACAAAATTAATAGATATGCAAAATAAAAATAACTATTGCGTAATAATGGCCGGAGGCATTGGAGCACGTTTTTGGCCCATGAGCAAAACCTCCCGACCCAAGCAGTTCATCGATGTTTTAGGGACGGGCAAAACCTTGATCCGGATGACGTTTGAAAGATTCGCGAATATTTGCCCCCCCGAGAATGTTTATGTGGTAACCAACGGTATTTATAAGGACCTTGTGTTGGAGCAGCTTCCTGAACTGTCGGAAAACCAGGTGCTTTGTGAGCCGTCGCGCCGAAATACGGCTCCCTGTATAGCTTATGCCAATTATAAGATAAAAGAAGAAAACCCGGATGCACTTATTGTTGTGGCTCCTTCCGATCATATAATCCTTAAAGAAGATGAGTTTACCAAGGATATAAGCCTGGCCCTTAAGGCCGCCGCCGAAAACGACTGGCTGCTGACCTTGGGAATAAAACCCGGTAGGCCGGATACGGGATATGGCTATATACAGTTCGACGAGCAAAATAAATCCGATGCGTACGAAGGCTTGAGAAAGGTGAAGAACTTCACCGAGAAACCAAATCTGGAAATTGCCAGATCGTTTCTGGAAAGTGGCGATTTCCTCTGGAACTCCGGAATCTTTGTCTGGTCGCTCAAAAGCATAATGAAGGCATTTGACGAGCATTTGGAAGATGTTGACAGCCTCTTCCGCCTCGGGATCGGAAAATATAATACTCCTGAGGAAGAAGATTTTATCAATGAGACTTATTCCGTTTGCAAAAATATCTCCATCGACTACGGCGTTATGGAAAAAGCTGATAACGTATATGTGCTGAGCGTTGATTTTGGGTGGTCCGACCTCGGCACATGGGGCTCGCTCTATACCCTCCGCGAAAAGGACGATAACAAAAATGCCGTTGTAGGGAATAATGTAATGCTCTACGATAGCGAAAACTGCATAGTGAACATGCCCAAGAACAAACTGGTGGTACTTCAGGGCTTGAGCGATTATATCGTTGTTGAGGACGAAGGCACTCTTTTGGTTTGCCGCAAGCAGGACGAACAACAAATACGGCAGTTCGTAAATGATGTGAAAGCCGAAAAAGGAGATGCCTTTGTCTAGGCTTGTGCCCGATAAGTATTTGTTTACCCGATAAGTATTTGTTTAAGAGATAATAAGGATTCAATATAAAAAATAGAAAATGAAAAAGTCATTAATAATCATTATCACCCTCGTATTGGGTTTTGGTACGATGGTGAAGGCCGATGAAGGAATGTGGATTCCTATGCTCATCAATAAGAATATTATAGAAATGCATGAAATGGGATTGCAGCTTAGCGCCGAAGACATTTATAGCGTTAATCATTCCAGCCTCAAGGATGCGATCATAATCTTTGGCCGCGGTTGTACCGGTGAGATTGTTTCCCCCGAGGGCCTTATACTTACAAATCACCATTGCGGTTATGGTTCCGTTCAAAAGGTGAGCACGGTTGAAAACGACATTCTTACCGACGGCTTTTGGTCAACGAGCAAGGATGAGGAAATCCCTATTGAGGGCCTATCCGTCAAGTTCCTGGTCCGCATGGAAGATGCAACGGCAAGCAGCCTAAAAGGAGTAAGCGATGATATGAGCGGGGCCGACAGGGCAAAAACCATAAGTGAAAATATAAAGGCTATTGTTGAAGAAGCCACCAAAGACAATAATCATAAAGCCATTGTTGAAGCCTTCTACGGAGGTAATGAGTATTATCTGTTTGTTTATGAGACATATACCGATATCCGTCTTGTAGGCGTGCCACCTGAGGCGATAGGTAAGTTCGGCGCCGATACCGACAACTGGATGTGGCCTCGCCATACAGGCGATTTCTCCATGTTCCGCGTTTATACCGCACCCGACGGCAGCCCAACAGATTATGCCAAAGAAAACATACCTATGAAATCAAAGCATTTCCTACCTGTGAATATTGCGGGTGTTGAAAAAGGCGATTTCGCAATGATAATGGGAAACCCTGGAAGCACGCAAAGATATCTTTCCTCTTATGGTGTTGACCTGGCCGTGAACCAAACAAATATGACCAGGGTTAAAATCCGTGCCGAAAAACTAAGGATAATGAAAGAAGGAATGGATGCCGATGATTCCGTGCGTTTGCAATATGCCTCCAAATATGCCGGTGTTGCCAACTACTGGAAATATTTTATAGGTCAGACCAGAGGTTTAAAACGACTAAAAGTACAAGATAAAAAACTGCAGGAAGAGGCCGAGTTTATGAATTGGGTCAACAAATCAGCAGATAGAAAAGCCAAATACGGCGAAACGATGAACCTTGTTTCTTCGGCTTATGATAAGATTGCAGAGACGAACCTCTCGAAATGGTATTTTATAGAAGGTGTTTACCGCGGACCGGAGATTTTGAGGTATGCCTACGGTTTCAACAAGCTCAGCAAGGAGCTCAGCAAGAAAAAAGAAGGTGATATTGGTGATATCGTAACAAGACTTAAAGAGAATATAGAAGGCCATTTTAAGGATTATAACCAAACTATCGATAAAAATATGTTCGCGTCAATGATGCGAATGTATCATGCAAATGTTCCACTGGACCAGCAACCTGCCTATTTATTGGAGATGGACAAGAAATTTAAAGGGGATTATGAAAAATATGCTGAATATTTATTTTCGAGATCAATTTTTGGTGAACAAGCCAGAGTTGAGGAATTCCTGTCAAAACCAAAGGCGAAAACCTTGAAAAAAGATCCTGCTATGTTAGCCGTGGACGCTTTTTTCTTGAAATACAGGGAATTGGCGGGCCAGGCAAAAGAAGCTTATGGAAGTCTTGAAAAAGGACATCGCTTGTATATTGCAGGTTTGCGCGAAATGAATGCTGATAAAACATATTATCCCGACGCAAACTTTACTATGCGCTTGACTTATGGTACTGTTCAGGATTATTATCCCGCCGATGCGGTTCATTATGAGTATTTTACTACCATGGACGGCATTATGCAAAAAGAAGACCCCACATCTTTCGAGTTTATTGTCCCTGCCAGGTTAAAAGAACTTTATGAAGCCGGGGATTTTGGCCCTTACGGTAACGCCGACGGCAGCATGAACGTTTGTTTCCTAACAAATCACGACATTACGGGAGGCAATTCCGGAAGCCCTGTTATTAATGGCAAAGGTGAACTTATCGGTTTGGCGTTCGACGGAAACTGGGAAGCCATGAGCGGCGATATTGCTTTCGAGCCTGAGCTGCAAAGAACAATAAACGTTGACATCCGTTACGTGATGTTCATCATCGATAAATATGCTGGCGCAAAAAACATTATTGACGAGATAACACTTGTTGATGAGCGACCTGTTGTAATGGGAGATGTAAAAGCTGAAGAAAAAGTTACGGAAGATAGCCTGACGGAATAAGCTTGTTTGAAAAATTCCAAAAAAAAGAGGCTGTATTTGTTTGGCAGCCTCTTTTTTTGTTCCTTTTTAATTCGCCGAACTGGTGAATTTGGAATTAATTCCCAAAAATGGAATATGGAATTATAATGAAAAATTATAACAAACAGCAATTCAGCGATTTAAAATATTGGCTTAATACTTGGCATAACTAAATATAGAATTACTGATGGATATTTTATTTGGAAATAGTTTCTGGTAAAAACAGTTCCAAGACCAAAAGTGGATTAAATAGCACGATTATATCGATAAGTCTATGAAAATATTTACAGTAGAAATTGTATTGGTTAGAACCTGTTGTGTAGTAGCAACAGGTTTTTTTTATAAGCCCATCAATTCCTTGATATGTGGGATTGCTTTTTCGGCGGCTTGTACCCCTGATTCTATTATTTCGGGCATATGCCTTACCGAGGCCCAGGAAAACCTTACGCTGCTTGGTCTGATAACGATATCGGCTCCGGCCAGTCGTTCGCGAGAGAGCTGGTATGCCAATATTGTTTGCGCCCTATCGATAATTTTAATGCCATTGCTTAAATCTTCTTTCTCGTTCAGGCTTTTTGTAACATCTACGGCCACAACTATTTGTGCTCCCCGTCCCCTTGAGACATAAACCGGTACCAAATCGGAGACACCACCGTCGCACAAACTGGTATCCATCATTTCAACAACGGGGAAAACCCCCGGTATTGAAGAGCTTGCAATCACTGCCTGTTTTATCCCGCCATGGCATAAAACTGTTTCCCTTCCGCTTATCAGGTCGGTGGCCACAGCTGCAAAATCCAATTTCAGGTCCTCAAAATTAATATCGGGGAAATCCTTGAAGATTTCGTCCACTTGGTTTTTGGTAAGCATCGACCGGTATTTCCATGTACGGAACAACGAGATCTTGCGCTGGGCATTTTTCAACAATTGCCGCCAATAGCCGGTTCCCTCACTTGGGTCGGGATCGAATGCGTCCAGATTCAAATCGACGAAGGCTTCGTTTCTCACAAAATCGTAAATGAATTCCTCAACTCTCGCGGCATCCTTGAAAGCGGCATACAATGCCCCTACGACGGCACCAATACTGGTACCGCTAATTTGGGATATTGGAATGCCGTGTTTCTCGAACACTTTGAGAACCCCGATATGTGCAAGGCCTCTTGCCCCGCCACCACCTAATGCGATACCTAGCCTCATAATTATAATATTTCTACGATGTCATCAACTTTATCGAAAAGTTGCTTTATCATCTCGAGCCAAAGCTTAGGAAAGGCAGCACGGCTCTTGTCGGTCGCCTTGGGGCCTATGGCAGTCATCATTATGTTTCCGGGATGTACGATATTGGCGGGACGGTACTTCACCTCCACGCTCTTCCCTGTGTCCAAACGGACAAAACGGACAAAGCCCTCCATGGGAATATTGAATGAGAGCAGGTTTTTCCTTATATGTTTTCCGCCAAGGCCCCCAAAGCCGGTTGGCCCTGCTGCCCCTGTGATGTTGGAGAACACTGAGGCCGAAACTCCATTGCTGCCCTCGGCTATATCATCACGCATCTCAACTTTTATTTCTCCCCTGGCTGGAATTTCATTGCCATAAAGCGCTTTTAAACCTTTTTGGGTCATAAGCCATGCCCCGGCAACGGTAACACAGCTATGTCCGGCCATTTTCACTATTTCGGAATAGTGTAATTCCAGTTCGCCATCCATGGATGTGCCAAGAAACCTTGCCAGTTCGTCCTTTAAGATTATTGGTTCTATTTTTTTGAAATAATCCGGTAATATCATATTTATTTTATTAAAAAATTAAAAAACCCCTCGCCTGCATCTTCTAGTATGTCCAGAACAAGGTCGAAACCATCGGGGCCGCCATAATAAGGGTCGGGCACATGGTCGTAGTTGAGCTTATTTGAAAAGTCGGTTATTTTATAAAGCTTTTCAATGTCGTTTCCCGAGCGTGCCATTTCCCTGAGATCGCTGAAGTTGTTGTCGTCCATGGCCACCACATAATCAAAATCATCCCAATCGGAAGAAGGCTTGAAGGGCCTGGATATGGATGTCAAATCGTAGCCGCGCTTTACGGCATGCTGCTGCATACGCCTGTCGGCACGCTCACCTTCGTGATATGCATAAGTTCCGGCAGAGTCGATCACAAAATCCCCCGCCATTCCTTTTTGCCCGACCAAAGCCTTAAAAACCGCCTCGGCACTGGGTGATCGGCAAATATTGCCCAAACACACAAAAAGAATTTTTTTCTTGCTCATAAAATCACTGAATTGATTTGGCTAAATTAGGGAAAAATATCAGAAAACTTTCTTCATTATCACCAATGCCTCTTCAACATACTGTTTAGGCGCACCCAGGTTCATCCGCATGAACCCTTCACCTCCCGGACCAAAAATACTGCCGGGGCTTAATCCCAGGCCTGCTTCAGCAACCAGTTTCGCGTTAAGCTTATCGCCTTTGTATCCTGTCTTGCTGAAATCGAGCCAGGCAAGATATGTTGCCTCTGCTTTTGCCATTTTTATGGAGGGTAGCCGGGTTTTCAGGAACTCGTCAACGTAGTTAAAATTTTGCCCTATGTAAAACATCATCTCGTCCACCCACTCGTCGCCTTCTGAATATCCGGCCTGTGCGGCAACCATCCCGAAGAGGTTGGCATGGACAAGGTGGACGGATTCCATAACCTCATTATATTTCTTGCGAAGCTTCTCGTTTTCAATGATTATCATAGAAGTAAAAAGCCCTGCGACATTAAATGTCTTGCTGGGTGCCATGCAAGTAACGCAAATCTGCGAAAGCTCTTCCGACAGCGAAGCCAACGGAATATGTTTATGCCCCGGAAGTATGAGGTCGGCATGAATTTCGTCGGAGATGATGATTATATCGTTGTCCAGGCAAATCTTGCCTAAGCTTATAAGTTCGTTTTTCGTCCAGCAACGGCTAACAGGGTTATGGGGGCTCGAAAGCAGCATAAGCTTGGCATCCATTGCCTTTTTCCTTAAATCATCAAAATCGATTTTATAAGTATCATCAATATATATTAACTGATTGTTAAGCTGTTTCCGTTTGTTGTTTTTAATAGAATTGAAAAACGGGAAATAAACGGGAGGCTGTACAATCACACTGTCGCCGGCCTTTGTAAATGCCATCACGGCTGTATTTACCGCTGTAACTATGCCCGGTGAAAACACCATCCATTCTTTTTTTACTTCCCAATTGTGGCGTCGTTTTACCCAGGAGATAAAGGCTTCATAATAAGATTGTCCCATAAGAGAATAACCATAAACGGGATGCGAGGCCCTTTTGCTGACGGCCTCGACTATAAAGCCGGGGGTTTCGAAATCCATATCGGCAACCCACATCGGAAGCACACCGGCTTTGCCGAAAATCTCTTTTCTGAAATCCCATTTGCGCTGGAGGTGCCCTCGCGTTTTATAATCTTGTCGAAATCGTACATCTACACAATTAATTAATTCTCTTTTTCTTGAATATGTCCGCATTGCCTTATAAGTCTCACAAGCTCGTCAACGGCATCTTCAGCATTTATGTTTTTGGCTATAAGCAGTTTCCCCCTATAAATATTCACCTTTCCCTTTCCTGCGCCTACATAGCCGAAATCGGCCCCTGCCATTTCGCCTATCCCGTTTACGATGCATCCCATTACGGCTATTTTAAGACCCTTAAGATGTGATGTTTTTTCTTTTACTTTTTTTAGTTCTTCGATGATGTTGAATTGCGTGCGGCCGCATGAAGGGCATGCGACAAATTCGGCTTTGCTGTACTTTATTCCCAGGGCCTGGAGAATAGTGTGGGCAAGTTCGTCTTGTTCTTTCCCATTGTGAAAAACTTTCAGTTTTTTATAGGCTTTTATATTGTGAAGCCGTGTAAAATCAACCGAGGCGCTAATCAATAAATCATCCTTATCAAGATTATTATAATTAAGCTTCAATTCCTGACTGTCAGTTATGTTTTCCGTAAATCGCGGCATAGGCAATATTTTGCGCTTTGCATATTTTGCTATAAGTTTTTTTGCGAAGGGTATTTCATCAACAGGATCTTCCGTCAATGATACCCTTATAGTGTCACCTATGTTTTCGGCCAGCAAGCTTCCGATTCCGGCAGCCGATTTCACCCTCGCCTCCATGCCGCTTCCGGCCTCAGTAATGCCGAGGTGGAGGGGATAAGCAAAGCCTCTGTGCCGGAACTCTTTATGTATCAGCCGATTGGCTTCTGTCATTGTCGGGACGTGGCTTGCCTTAAGTGAGATTACAAGATCGTGGAATTTAAGCTCCCTGAAAATATCTATGAACTCGAGGGCTGATTCGAGCATTCCTTTGGCGGTGTTCCCATAAGCGAACATCATTCTTTCCGACAACGAACCGTGGTTAACGCCAATGCGTATAGAGGTTGAGTTCCGTTTGCAGATTTCCACCAGGGATGTTAATCTCTGCTTGATATTGTTTTTTTGCGATAGAATCCCTTCATCGCTAAAGCTGCTTTTCGATTTTCTTTTACCTACAAAGTTCCCCGGGTTTATCCTTATCTTATCTGCATAGAGGGCAGCATGTTCGGCAACTTTCGGCATAAAATGGATATCGGCCACCAAAGGCGTTTCAATGCCTTTTCCCGACAATAACTCTTTGATGACCTTAAGGTTTCGGGCTTCTTTGACAGTCCTGCATGTTAGCCGGACAATCTGACAACCGGCCTCAGCCAGTTCAACAATCTGGTCAAGGGAGGAATTTATATTTCCGGTATCGGTGTTTGTCATCGACTGAACAATAACATCCTTATTGTCGCCAATTAAAATATCACCAATTCCTGCTTTATGTTTTTCTATCAAAATCAGAACAATTGAACCGACATGCCCATGTTTATTAAGCCTTTATAACCATATCCGAACTCGGCAAAGCCGGCAATTTTATTGCCTATCCTGATTCCGGCAACATTTACTTGAAAAGCAGGCCTATAGAGGTTTCCGCTGCTCTCATCTGGATGTGCGGCCGTGGCGGAAAGGGTTTCCTGTCCGAAGGTAAATCCAAGTCCGACACCTGAATATACTTGGATTATCCCTTTGTTCACATATCGCAGCTCGAGCTCAGCGGCCAGTGTATAAAATGTTCGTATAAGCTCACCGGAGTACTGGCCAACATAATAGATCTTGCTTTTATTGGCCCCATAGCCCAGGCTTACTCCCCACAACATGGTTTCGGCCCTGTTTAAGTGCCTGTATGTCAGGAAAATATTTCCTGTACTTGAGAAATTATCCCTAACATATCGCTTGTCGTCGAACTGCTTGTTCAGCATTGCCGATTCAACTTTCATAAACTGGTCGGGGCCGAACAATCCGTAAGAAGCCGAAATATCGTGTTTGCTATAACTTGGAAACTGCGCTTTTAATTCGCTCGCCAAGGAAGCGGAGAATATAATAAACAAGAAAAAAAATCTTTTCATTTTAAAATGATTTTAATGATTCAAAAATAGCAATTATTGTGTTGCATCATTTACTTCATTGTCTTTTTAACCATAAAACTATTCTTTAAGTGATAACAATTTGTGCAAAAAGGTTGTTTCCGGCAAATGCAGACAACTAACACTAATGCGAAACTGTCATACTAATATTTGCAATTCCTTGAGCGAAAGGATGTTCAGCATTCATATATAGGAGTGTATCACATAAATTGGATTTAGCAGTTTTTCATACATTTGTGCTGCAATTAAAATACCAGATAATGATTAATATGAAGCCATTTTTAATAATTGCCTTTTTATTTCTTTCTTGCAATTTCATTTATTCACAAACAGCGCCGACAATTCAGGTGGAAACCCTTGACACCACTGATATTGGGGCGGGGACACAACAAGTAATCGACTGGGTGCTGGGCAAATTGCACGGCGGCGGCGGCGATTTTCCCGATTCTACGAGCACCGGCATTCATTTTATCGGAAACCGGGCTGCATTCGGTTGGTATTGGCAAGGCGATGGTTTAAACGGTGTCGGAAGCGGGATGGACACCGGGCTTATCTTGTCGAACGGCCGGGTTTTTAGGGCTGGATTCCCTAACTCGAACGGTTATATGTCCGATTATTTCCAAACTCCCGGCGATGAGGAGTTAAAGGAAATGTATGATTTAATATTTCAAAACAATGGTAGCGGCCTTCAGGGCGGAGTTCCCCTCGACACAACTTCCGACGCCGCGGTCCTGGAATTTCTTTACAGACCTTATGGGGACACAATTACATTAAGGTATGTGTATGCTTCGGAGGAATATCAGTTTAAACGCCCGGCCGATGACCAATATACCGATTTCACGGGATATTCCGGACATCCCGACCAGATGTATGATATATTCGGTATCCATATCGACCACCAAAGCAAGCCTTTCAAAAACCTTGCCCTGCTGCCGCCAATAGCGTGTCCTGATCAGGACGCCTCATGCTGGGCAAGCTTATATACCATAAACCAAAATAAAAACAGCGGCTTTTATATTGGCAACGGTGTTGACGACGGCCCCACTACCGGTAACACTTTTGACGGGCAGACAAATAATTCCAATGCCTTGGTTATAAGAAAAGTTGTTAATCCGTGCGGCATTTACAGAATTAAGGTGGCAATAGAGGACTTTTGGTTTGTTTCGCCCGACGAGGAACAGTTTAGCAGCGGTGGCCATATAAACTCCGCGTTGTTCTTGGGAGGAGGAAGCCTGACAGGGGGGAAAAGCAACCCTACATGGACTACGGAATACTCTTTTGAGGGCACCGGCGCCAACGACCCTGATTTTGAAGGCCAGCTGATCGAAGGCGGCTGCAGGGACATGCTCGTGAAATTTACTCTGAACAGTCCGGTTTCTTCAATTGATAGCGCTTACGACATACCGTTCAGGATCAATAGCGAGATTTTTAGGGATAGCGTTATGATTACCTATGCGGATGGTTCCCCTCTATATTCCGATTCTGTTATCTTCCACCCGGGCGAAACAGAAAAGACCATTCGGGTTTCGGTAGGAAACATTGGTGTCGATCATGCGAATGTGAAGTTTACCTGGCCAATAGACCCGTGCGAGAAACCAAGGCCTCCTTTCTTGCAAGGCACTTTTTCCGAGTTTATCCCATTTACTATCCGCGACAACTCGCCTATTGAAGTATCCGCGAACCCTAAAATTTATGAGGCTTATTGTAAAGATATCGTCGATGTGTCGATAGTTGACGAAACAAGCGGCGGGGTCAGCCCTTTGACTTATGTTTGGCCGGGCAACCCCATTCCTCCCGTTGAGGTTTACAGCCAACAGGTAAACAACACACCTGAAATTATTAACGTAAAGGTTGTCGATGGTTGCGACAACGAGACAAGCTCAGTGGTTCAAATCAACAACCTACCGATAATTTTCAATCAAATACAATCTATTTTCCTTTGCGGCCCTGGGCAGCAGGCAACAGTCCCTGTAACAACCATAAAGCCCGACTCCCCTGATTATTCCATCGATCATGTTGTTTGGGAGAGGAGCGCACCGCCACCAGTTGAGCCCAAAGGCGATCAGCCCGGAGACCAGATCACCGTTGTTTATGACGAATTTGTAGGCGATGCAGTATGGACGTGCCAATATACGGTTACCGACGTCTGCGGGGCCTCGGGAACCTCCGATTTTGAAGTCAACCAGTCGAGCTTGACCTTAAACAACGAAGGTATTTGCCTCGGCGACCAGGTTTCGTTGTTTACCGGAACACCGGCTAGTTGGTATAAATGGTTTAAAATGATTCCCCCAAACGATTCGGTTTTAATTGGAACCAACCAACAGGAATACGACAACCCAACATCAACTTCGTTATATAAACTTTGGATAGAAGATAATTGCGGCGAAGTACAGGCGGCGACCATGACGGTTTATGTTGATGATTACCCACCCCAAATATCGCTTGTCCCCGGTGATGGCGAAATTTGCAATGGCGAAACCATAAGCCTTACGGCCAGCGATTATGGCGGAGCCGAAGGAAATGTTACATACGAATGGAGCAATGGCAAGACGGATAAGGAAATTATAGTGGCTTTGGGTGAATATGCCATAGGCCTGAATCAATTTTATGTAAATACCCGGCACGATTATCTACCGTATTATTTATGCGATAACAATGCCTCCGCGGAGTTTGCGGTTTTCGAGAACCCAAGTCCTGATTTTGCCATCGACCCATCGGAACATGCCTGTACAAATACCGATGTGGCGTTCGATTATTTGTCGGACACAACTGACAACAGGACTTTCGCCTGGGATTTCGGCGATTCACAAACCGGAAATCAGCCTTATATGACTCATCAATATTCATCAGCCGGCAATTATGACGTAAACCTTTATGTTGAGCATACTTATGCCCCCAACGGACATGTCTGCAACAACGAGATTACCAAACCTCTCACTGTGGATCCACTGCCCGAGCCTGATTTTAGCGCCGATGTTTTGGAAGGATGTATTCCGGTAATGGTTTATTTTACTGATAATTCGCAGGAAATACTTCCCGGGGCAACTTATGATTGGACCTTTGGAGATGGTGGGAGCGATAATATCCAGAACCCCAACCACGAATATACCGAAGCGGGATTGTTTAGCATTAAGCTCGTGATTCACAATACAGAGCGATGTTTTGCCGAAATCAACAAACCTAACTATATCCAGGCAAATCCGAACCCAACAGCCGGTTTCGATGCCGACCCGTGGATAACAACCATGGATACACCCCTGATAGACTTTATTAACCAAAGCGAAAGCGACTCGACTTTGGTTGGCTTTGAATGGGACTTCGGCGATGGCAATACCAGTTCCGACGAAAACCCCTCCCACACCTTCGACGCAGCAGGGAATTATGAAATATCCTTGAGGATTGAAACAACAAATGGTTGTTGGGACACTACTTTTGCCGTTGTTGCGCTAACCGAATATGTTCAGTTGTTTATCCCGACGGCCTTTACTCCTAACGGAGATGGCGTCAACGATACTTTCGAGATAAAAGGGACTCCCATGACCGATTATAATATGTATATTTATAATCGCTGGGGACAACAAGTATGGAGCACCCATAATTTCGAGGATCAGTGGAATGGCGAAGATCAATACGGAAATCCGGTTGAGCCCGGAGCATATATCTATAAAATACAAGGAACTGATTATCAAAAGACCCCTGTGCTTTACGATGGAACCGTGAATGTCGTGAGGTGATGGGTTTTGACGGCTGCCAGCCGGGGCCTTGAAGAAAGGGGGCGCAAAGGCTGTGGCCTTTGCCCGGGTAGGCCCAGGCCTTTGTTCATAACAGCTTAGCTTTTTCAGCGCAAGCAGTCGTGCGATGTTGCATTCCGATACGGATATAACCGCATAGCCACTTGGTTCTTCAACATTGTTGCGAGGCCTGAGAGTTGGCACGGTATGAAAAGAAAATGTTTCTCCGGGATTCCACTTTGTTATCTTACGTAAATCACAATTTTGTCTTTTTTTTAAAATTAACGAAACTTTTTGTTTACTTTTGTGTAACAACAAAGCAAAAGGCATTCTGATGAAAAAAAATGAGCTAATGGATTATCAGACATCTGAACAAGTTAAGTCTTTAGTAAAAAAAATCGAATCACTGGAAAAAGAGAATCTTGTACTCAAGGAAGAGTTGATGATTAAAGATGAGTTTAAGGGTTATGTTTCGGTTTTGGACAACATCCCCCTTGCATTGATCAACCTTGACATTAGCGGCAACTTCATTTTCGGCAACGATTTTTTCTTCAGCCTTTTCGGCCTTGATTATAGCTTTATCGACCAAAACACCAACATTTCAAGCTTTAGCCCTTTGTGGGGAACAGAATTAATAGAAAGAATCAACACCCTCCTTAAAAAACATGAGACATTTAACATAGAAACAAGTCTAAAGCAAGATCATCAAAAAAGAATTTATAAGGCCCGCGGGCTAGCTATAAGGGACGAACAGGACCGGATATCTTCGTATTTAATAATTATCGGCGATATAACGCAGCGCAAAAAGGCAGAAAACCAGCTTATTGGCGCAAAAGACAGGGCTGAGGAATCAGATAGGTTGAAAACGGCCTTTATCTCAAATATATCACATGAGATCAGGACTCCCATTAACCACATAATGGGCTTCTTGGAACTGCTCTCGATTGACGATATCGATAACGAGACCAGAAATGAGTATAGGAGCATAATATACAACAGCAGCCAATCATTGTTAAACAGCATAGAGAACATTATTGACATTGCAAAGATAAAATCAGGGCAGATAAAACTCAAGACCAATAAGGTCAGGGTTAACGAACTGATAGATTCGGTGGTCAAGCTGTCGGAAGAAATAGTAATTAAAAACAACAAACAGGCACTTGAGGTTAGAACAAGCCTTCCCGACGATTCTGATGATTATCATATTAACGTAGATGATTTCCGTTTGAAGCAAATACTAAAGAACCTGGTTGAGAATGCCATTAAATTCACTAATGAAGGTTATGTGGAATTTGGGTATAAGCAATCGAAGAACGGGCATTTATATTTTTATGTCAGGGATACCGGAATAGGGATCAGCAAGGAGAACTTCGAACATGTCTTTGATAATTTCAGGCAGATCGATTATAGGAACACTCGCGAAGTTGAGGGATCAGGGCTTGGGCTTTCAATATCAAAAGGACTTGCCGAACTTTTGGACGCGAGGCTCGAACTGCGTTCAGTTGTAGGCAAAGGGAGTGTTTTTTCGCTTTTTTTCCCAAAAATTAAATGCGACCTCAAATCGAAGAACAATGGAATTCAGAAAGAAATCTTCGATGCCGGGTTTTAGGCTGAATGATTCATGAGCTAAAACAAACAACAAAACCCGTGTTTCAAAGGCCTTTTATAAAAAACCCGAATTAATCGGCACTTGATATTTATTTGTGCAACCATACATAATACCTTTATGTCATCACTTAAAGTCTTTAAATAATTTTATTTAACTTGCGGCCTTTAAAATATAGGAATATTTTTTCTGGCGTTAGGCTGCATGAAAATTGATAAGGCTTTTATAAATAAACTTCAGAAACGGGATAAGAAAACTCAACAATCGTTTTATGATACCGTTTCGGCAAAGATGTATGGCGTATGTCTCAGGTTCGCTAATTCCGGCGATGATGCCAACGATATACTTCAAGAGGGGTTTATAAGAGTTTTTAGACATATTGATGCTTATAGGGGCGACGGGAGTTTTGAAGGTTGGGTAAGGCGTACAATTGTAAACACGGCAATCAACTATTATGAAAAAGAAAAAAAACGCGGCTATAAAGTTGACCTTGAATACGTAAAGAAAGATTATGTTACAAGTGAATCCGCAATCGAAAAGTTGTCGTTTAACGAGCTGCTGGCTATAATCAGGGAATTGCCCAATGGATACAGAACCGTTTTTAACCTTAATGTAATTGACGGATATACACATAAAGAAATCGGTGCGATGCTCGGTATTTCAGAAAACACCTCAAAATCGCAGCTTTCACGAGCCAGGCTGGCAATACAAAAAAGATTATCGGAAATAAAGGAAAAAGAAAATCTTGAATAATAACGATAAACATATAAATGATATCTTAAGGAGGAAATTTCAGGGTTTTGAAGTTACGCCTCCACCTGAAGTATGGGAAAATATTGAAAAAGAACTGGATAAGCCTTCTTTCTTTTCCTCCAAGTCAGGTTATATCACTATTATTGCCCTGTTGATCTTAATAGTGCCGCTTTCCTATTTCGGTACGGATAATACATCTAAGCATAAAACCTTTAATGCTCAAATGGCTCAGCTTAATGTTGCACGGAATGCCATCGGAGTATCTGCGGTTGACGAAAAAGGAGTATCAACAGAAGAATATGTTAAGCCGGCAAATGGCGCAAAAAACATTGGTCAAGCGCTTGAAATTACCGAAACTTACAAATCAAGGGGAAACGCAATTGCTGTTGTAATTGCCAAATCCGTTGATTCTGAGGAATCCAGGTCGCAGATTGAGGTTGTTGAAAACAAAGGGGATGCAACCATCAACAAATTTATTGATTTGAAGCAGGGCTTTGATATTAGTAAACCGTCGCAAATGCTTCCCTTGCGGTCTTTGTCGCTATCAAACACCTCTATTGATTTGAGCGATTTGCCTTTGGCCTTCGACGACGAAATACTTAAAACCCTTAGCGAATCGCAAAAGAAAAAAACTTTCTGGGAGTACTCAATCCTTTTAAGCCCTGAGTTTAGTTTAAACGATATGGATTCGGTGAGAGCCTTGAACTCCATATCGGCAGGCCTGGAGCCGACAAAATATTTAAATAAGCACTGGTTTGTCCGCAGCGGAATAAACATTTCGTTTACAGGCGATAAAGGATTCGCCAAGGTTGATTATATAAGCAACGACTTAATGGGGACCTACGATGATGTTTATGACGTAACATTTGATACAGCCGGTGGTGTTGTAACTCCTGTTTACCATACAAAAACCGTTGAGGTCTGGGATTCAGTCCGGCATATTAAGGTTTCGGAAGTTACCAACAGGTATTTATATGCACAGGTCCCTGTCCTTTTGGGATATAAAAGCGCAGTCGGGAATTTTAACATATATCTATTCGCGGGTCCGGCAGTTGGATTTCAGCTGGCAAAATGGATTGATACGCCTTTGTCGAATTCCGAAGGTTTGGAAATAATCAATTTGGACAACAGGCTTCCTGTCCGCTCAAACGTAAATTTCCAGTTATGGATAGGCGGAGGCCTTGAATACAACATAAGCAAAAGATATTCGCTGGTTATGGAACCTGCCTTCAAGCATTATTTTAAATCGTTATATAGCGATTCCGAGTACAAAATCAACACTTCGGGCTTCGCCCTGAGGTTTGGTGTCAATATTAAAATTGGTAAATAAATGGTCAAATATCATCATATAAAACGGTTACTTTTAAGCAAAATGATACTTGCGGCCTCATTTATGTTTTTTGCGGCATATTCGATGGCAGGGGACTATAACAGAAGTATAATTGTTTCCGGACAAGTTATAAATTACGAATATGGAAACCCTGTTGAAGGCCATTCCGTAATTATCGAAAGCATTAAGGACGTATCGGACAGGGAATATTATAAAGAGCTGATTACCGATGATGAAGGATATTACAGAGACACTATCTATACTAACCTCAACAAGGGTTCTTTCAAGATTTCCACCTTGGACTATAAGGGGCAGCTCATCGACACTACTGTGCATTATAGGTTTTTGAACTATGCCGCCTTCAATTTTATTATAGCGAACTTTAGTATTTATATGCCGTTCCATACCCAGGTTCTTCAGGCAAAATTCAGATATTATCAAAGAAACAACGATAATAGGTTTAAATATAGTTTTAGGGATCTTACTGATTCCGAAGATATTATTAGCTGGTTTTGGGATTTTGGCGATGGAGACACCTCCAACCTTCAAAATCCTGATCATATTTATGTGAGACCGGGGGTTTATAAGATAAGGTTCAAGGTTACGGCCGGGGAGGGCCCAAAAACAGAGAGCAATACCATCTCATCATTGATCTATATTTCCGACAGATCGTATTTCCACATGGGCGGCCATACTTTTGCGGGCTATTTCCCCATCGATAAAGGACTGGCATATTTATATATAATCGATAGCAGCTCGAATTACATCCCTGTTGATACTGTTAAGTTCGACACCTTGGGGTTTTATATCTTCTATCAAATCCCTACCGGGAAATATTTGGTAAAAACCCAGGCCGACGAGGATTCTGAGTTTTATGGCGACTTTATCCCAACCTATTATGGCGATAACATGTTCTGGGAAGATGCCGCTGTTATCGAACTGAACAATACCGGCTGGGAATATGACATCCACCTGATACAGGGGGTCGAAATGACGAATGGCAATTGCAGCCTTGACGGGAATGTTGTTTACTCGGACCCGGAATCCGTTTTAGGGAATATGCCGGCCGAGCTGGTTGACCTCTATCTGGTTGACGGCAACAATACGGTTTATTTAAGTCATTACTCGGATGAAACAGGTTATTTCGATTTCAGGAACCTCCCCACAGGAAAGTACTGGATTTATCCCGAGCTTACCGGCATCGAAACCAAAAAGATGCATTTTGAGCTTACTGACGAAAAACCATCCGTTTCTGACATACAGATTGTTATCGGCCCCAGCGGCCCCGATTTTATCTTCGAATATGCGACAAAAGAATCCATCATAAACAATTTGTACCCCAATCCGGCCACCAATATTGTAAATGTTTCTTTTAACAATAAAGATAATTCCGATTTAAATATTGAATTGGTTGATTTAAGCGGAAAAGTGGTTTTCTCCGATAAAATAATTGTTTCTGCTTACGACAAAAACGCCAGTATTAATGTTTCTGATTTAAAATCAGGACTTTATATTCTTAAAATATCGAACAAGAAATCTTTCGATAGTCAGGTACTGGTTGTTGATTAAAGATATAACAATAAAAAAAGCCATGCCTTGTGAACGGGCGTGGCTTTTTTTATGTGCAAGAATGTATCTATTCGCCCATTATGGCAACAATGCCCGGCAACTTCTTGCCTTCAATATATTCAAGCATTGCTCCTCCTCCGGTAGAAACATAGCTGACTTCGTCTCTCAGCTTATATTTATTTATGGCAGCAACCGAATCGCCGCCGCCTATAAGTGTGTAGGCGCCGTTTTTTGTTGCATCAGCCAATGCGTTGGCAACTTCAAAAGTACCATGTTCGAAATTGCTCATCTCAAAAACGCCCATGGGGCCGTTCCATAAAATAGTAGCCGAGCCACCAATAATCTCCTTATAGGCTTCGCCGGTCTCGGGGCCTATGTCCAGGCCCATCCATCCATTTGGTATTTCATTGGAGCTGCAATATTTAGTGCTGGCATCGTTGGCGAACTTATCGGCTATTACTGCATCGGTAGGCAAATAAAAATTTACGTTCAGTTCTTCCGCTTTTGCCATTGCATTTTTGGCGGTTTCTACTAAGTCGTATTCAATCAACGAGTTGCCAATCTTTCCGCCAAGGGCTTTAATAAATGTGAACATCATGCCGCCGCCAATAATAATATTATCGACTTTGTCGAGCAAATGATTGATGATTTCAATCTTCCCCGATACTTTGGCGCCTCCCAAGATAGCGGTAACTGGTTTTTCGCCTTCCTTTACAACCTTGTCGATACTTTTTATCTCGTTGCCCATAATATAACCGAACAGTTTCTCTTCAGGAAAGAAATTAGCGATAACGGCTGTTGAGGCATGTGCCCTGTGAGCAGTCCCAAAGGCATCGTTGACATAAACATCGGCCAGATCGGCGAGTTTTTTGGCAAAAGCCTCGTCGCCTGCTGTTTCCTCTTTGTAAAACCTGAGGTTCTCCAGCAATAAAACAGCCCCGGGCTGAAGAGAGGAAGCCGACCTGCGGGCCGATTCACCAATGCAATCATCAGCAAAAACAACGTCGGTGTCGAGTAAGGCCGACAAATGCCTGACTATATGCTTTAGCGAGAACTTGTCTTCAGGGCCGTTTTTCGGACGACCCAGGTGCGACATCAGGATCACCCCGCCGCCGGATTGGCGAATCTTTTGGATAGTCGGTACGGCGGCGCGCATACGGCTGTCGTCGGCAATTTCCATCTTTTCGTTCAAAGGCACGTTAAAATCAACCCTGACTATAACTTTTTTCCCGTTAAAATCGTAATTATCAATATTTTTCATTTTTATTTATCTTTTGCTGATGAATTTACAAAGTTAGCAAACAAAAATAAATGTAGCTTTGCGGAAAACATTTTTATGGAAATAAAATCCCTTAGGTCGAAATTACCAAATACAGGCACATCAATCTTTGCGGTCATGAGCGGCCTGGCCATTCAGCACGATGCCATAAACCTGTCACAGGGCTTTCCCGATTTCCCCGTATCGGCGAAGCTAATCGACAGGGTCAACTTTTATATGAAAAGCGGAAAGAACCAATATGCGCCCATGCCCGGCGTGATAAACCTTAGGGAATCTATTTCGGAAATGTTTAAAATTAATCATCAGGCAAGCTATAATCCCGAAACGGAGATAACGATAACCGCCGGGGCAACACAAGCATTGTTTACCGCTATATCGGCCATCGTGCATAAAGGAGACGAGGCTATTATCCTGGAACCTGCATACGATTCGTATGCACCTGCCGTGGAAATAAACGGCGGCCTGGTAAAACGCTCCAAGTTATTGTTTCCCGACTATAAAATAAACAGACGGGAAATTGCTGCCCTTATAACCGCCAAAACCAAGATGCTCATAATCAACAGCCCGCACAACCCTACGGGAAGCCTCCTGGAAAAAGACGATATGGAGTTCATACAGAAGCTCACCAAAGGAACAGACATCGTGGTCCTCAGCGATGAGGTTTATGAGCACTTGATTTTTGAAAAACATCAGCACCAAAGCACTTGTAGATTTCGGGAGTTAAAAAAACGAAGTATAATAACAGGTTCTTTTGGCAAAACTTTCCATGCTACAGGATGGAAAACAGGCTTTGCGCTTGCCCCGGATTATTTGATGAAGGAGTTCAGGAAAGTGCATCAGTTCGTTGTTTTCGCTTCAAACACCCCAATCCAATATGCCATCGCTGATTATATAAAAAACCAGGATAACTATAATTACCTGGGCGGGTTCTTTCAAAAGAAAAGAGATGTGTTCACCAAGGCATTGGAAGGCTCCGGGTTTAAAGTGCTGAGCTGTTTGGGTACATATTTCCAATTGCTGGATTATAGCAGTATCAGCGATGAAAAAGAAATTGACTTTGCAAAAAGGCTTACAACAGAACATGGAATAGCCTCCGTTCCGGTTTCCCCCTTTTATAAATACGGGGAAGAAAACCGGACCTTGCGTTTTTGCTTCGCCAAAGAAGAATCGACATTGTTAAAAGCAGCCGAAATATTATGCAGGATCTAAAAGTCTTAGGGCTACAATCGGATTTGGCTTGGGAAAGCCCCGAAGCCAACAAACTTGCTTTCGAGCGAAAGATAGAACAAAACTTTGATGAGCACGACCTTATTGTCTTGCCTGAAACATTCACCACCGGTTTCCCGGTTGACCCGGATAAGTTTTCCGAGGAAATAAACGGCTCCGCTTTTGAGTGGATGAAAAATATAGCAACAGTATATAAAACAACTATTTGCGGGAGTATTTTGCTTAACAGCAATGGGAATCACACTAATTCGTTGATTTGGATGCGGCCCGACGGAAGTTTTGAACGCTACGATAAACGCCATGTTTTCTCGATGGGCGGCGAACACGAAAAAATAAGGGCCGGCAACAAACACTTGATAATAGAGCTGAACGGCTGGAAGATAAAGCCTATGATATGTTACGATTTAAGATTCCCGCTATGGAGCAAGAATAAGTTTAGCCAAGTCTCAGGATTTGAGTACGATATGGCTATCTATATTGCTAACTGGCCGGCAGTGCGATCTTATCCGTGGCGCAGCCTGTTGGTGGCACGAGCAATCGAAAACCTGGCTTGTGTGATAGGTATTAACCGTGTCGGTGCCGACAATTCCGGTCTCGGCTACAGCGGCGACTCGATGTTTATAGATGCGGAAGGCTGCGTTTTACAAGGAGCAGCAAGGTCCGAGGAATGCGCAATGACGGAGATTTTTAGTTTTGACGACCTGATAAGCTTCCGGGAAAAATTCAATCCCGGGCCCGATTGGGACTAATATAGCCCTGATTGACAATATTTGCTATTCTCGTTTTTTAATCAGTACCTTAAAATCCTCATTCTCATAAAACTCTTTGTAATATGGGTTGTCCTCAACAAACCAATCGGCAAACCACGATTTTAATTCGTCGTACCTCATGCTTTCGGGCAACACTATGAAGTCGATCTTATGCTCATGGGCCTTTGCGAGGAATTGCTGCTGGGTCATCTTATAGCCATTGATATGATCTATGTACTCATAGGTTTTAAAGGAGTATAAACGATGGGTTTCCATACCGTTATAAATCAAATCCCAGGGGCCTAATATTTTGGCGTCCCTTGAGTCTATCTTCTTGAAGACAAGTTCGTGCTCGGCAACAAAATCATGGTTCTTGCTAATGATGCCTGAGACGAAGAAAAAAGAAGCCCCAATCTGAACGATGAAGATTAAAATGGCCAAAACCCTTATAATCATTAGTTTATGTTTGATAAGGTCGACTAAAAATATTGCGATGACCAAGCTCATAAAAGGGAAATAAAAAACGACATATCGTTCAGCTACATGGCTGCCGAAAACATTGTTAGATACTACCAGCAGTATCATATACATTAAAACCGACTTATATTTTGTTTTTAGTTTTTTGAAGCTGCTGAAAAAGGCAAGAAAAAACAAGGCTGAAAAAAACATGGTTTTTATGCTCCAGAAAAAGCGCTCGTGTTCCTTGGCCAACCTAATTGTCTTGTTCATAATAAATTGCAGGTAACCGTCATTGACCACGTTTTCATTAATTCTGTTGTTCATACCATTGGTCAGCTGGTAAGTAAAGGTCTGCCAGGCATCCTTGCCGAGCAGGTCGAAGAAGAAAAATGAAACAACAACAAGACACATAAGGCTATAAACGGCAAGCCCTTTATGCTCTTTTGCCATCAATAAAAACAAGAAGCCGGCGACACAAAAGGCAACGCCGTTCATATTTGTGAGGAATGCCATTCCGGCGAAAAGGCCTCCCAATACAGGCCAGATAATTTTTTCGGAATGCGTTCTATAATTATCCAAGGAATAAAACGACATAAAACCCAGGGCCATGAGCATTATTTCCGGTCGGAACTCGAAGGACTTCATCGCCATCATAGGGTTCACAACAATCAAAAATACGGCTAGAACAATGTGCTTCTTATTGTATTTAGAAATATTTTTGCCCATATACCTCATGAAGAACCACAAAAAAAGAAGGAAGAACGCAAGGGACGTGATGCGAAAATATGTTACCGACCAGCCAAATACGGCAATTACTGCAGATCCCATGATAATAAACAGCTTATGATAAACATAACAGTGCTCCGACAAGCCCAAAATGCCCGGCATCGACTCGATCCTGACAAATCCGTCGCGGAGAAGCCAATAGCTTTGTTCGCCGAACCAACATTCGTCGGAACCCAAATACCTGTTATACAAGCTAATGACGAACAGTACCAGAAAAGCCCCGCCTATGCCAAGCAAGGTTTGTTTCCTAAATAAAAAGGAAATGGCGGAATCAATCACTTTGGTTTTTATAAGTCCCACGATTATTAAAAACGGCTAAAATAACTGAATATATCAAACCCGGGATAGGCAATGGGAAATCTATTGCGGACCTGAATTGCCGTATAATAATAAAAGCTTATCAAAACCCAACGAATCAAATTGATAAATAATTGCTAACTTAGCTAAGTATGAAACGATTTTGTTGCTTAATTTGCAGCCGGTAAATTTTTGTTATGAATATTTTTATTGCAGGTGATGGCGAGGTTGGTTTTTATATTGCCGAGGCTTTGGTCAATTCCAATCACGATATCACTATTATCGATCCTCACGAGGAACTGCTTAAAATGGTCGAGTCGCATGCCGACCTGTTGACGATAGTCGGCGAATCGAACTCCGTTGGGGTATTAAAGCAGGCAGGCGTTGACAAAGCCGATCTAGTAATATCGGTTCTGCACGACGAAACGGTAAATATAATCACGGCTATCCTGGCAAAGAAACTAGGCGCCAAGAACACCATAGCCAGGGTGAACACGCTGCAGCACCTCAGTGTTGAGAACTTAAAGGTTTACGAAGAGCTGGGCATCGATTATATGATCTCGCCTGAGGACATATCGGGGCACGAGGTTGTAAACCTTATCCAAAACCCCCAGGTTTACGATATGTTCAACCTGTCGAACGACAAGCTTTCGGTTTACCTGATTAAAATTGAAAAGGACGCACCGGTAAACAATAAGTCGCTTATAGATATTGCGTCCGAGCATGGCCCTCTCAACTTCAGGGCCGTTGCGATTAACAGGAAACAAAGCTCGTTCATCCCGACAGGGGAAAGCACCTTTGAGGAAGGCGACATGGTTTATATAGTCTCCAAACCCGATGCGTTGAACGATTTGTTTTCCCTTGCCGGGAAGAAAAAATTCGACATCAACAACATAATGGTCGTTGGCGGCGGCAGGGTAGGAAAGGTTATCTGCAGGGATTTGGAGAAAGAATACAATATTAAGCTGATTGAGTCGGATGCCAACAGATGCAACAGCCTCACCGACATCCTGGACGACACCCTCTTGATAAACGGTGATGCCAGGAGCGTGGAGCTCCTTGACGAAGAGGGAATCGAGAACACCGATGTTTTTATCGCAGTTACAAACAGCTCCGAAACAAATATCCTCACTTGCCTTCATGCAAAAAAATTCGGCGTAAAGAAAACCATCGCCCTTGTAGAAAACCTCGATTATATCGAGATTTCACAAAATATAGGCATAGATACGATACTGAACAAAAAGCTCACTGCGGCAAGTTATATTGTTAAGCACGCAATGGGCAACGAGGTGTCGTCATTGAAGAAATGCCTCAGCGGGATTAATTCCGACATAGTCGAGCTGAAGGCGATCAAGGGCTCGGCGGTAACAAAAAAACCAATCAAGGAACTCAAGATTCCCGAAGGCTCCGTAATAGGCGGGATAATCAGGGGCGATGAATCCTTTATTGCCGTTGGTGATTTTCAAATCCTTGAAGATGACAAGGTTGTGGTCTTTGCCCTTCCGGGAATCATCTCAAAAGCCGAGAAACTATTTCAAAAAACAAGTTTTGGATTTAAATCGAAATAATGTCGTTTCGCTCGGTAATAAAATTTGATGTGATATTCAGGGTGTTGAGCTTCTTGCTCATCTTTGAATCACTGTTCCTGGCGACCGGGATCTTTGTGGCCTGGCTTTACGGCGAGGACATAATGCCCTTTGTTTTTTCCGTAAGCGTAAGCCTTGGTACGGGCTTGCTTTTCTGGTATTTTTTCGGAAGAAACAAAAAAGCCGGTATCGGTAAGCGCGAAGGCTATTTGGTTGTTGGCCTGAGCTGGATATTGATGTCGCTCTTCGGCTCCTTGCCATACCTGTTCAGCGGAGCGATATCATCTTTTACGGATGCCTTTTTCGAGACCATGTCGGGCTTTACGACTACCGGGGCAACCATATTTACCGAGATAGAAGCGCTTCCGAGGAGCATACTTTTCTGGCGCGCCATGACGCACTGGATTGGCGGAATGGGGATTATTGTATTAACGGTGGCCATTCTGCCGTTCTTAGGAATAGGGGGGATGCAGCTGTTGGTGGCCGAAATGCCCGGCATAACGCCCGACAGGCTTCACCCGAGGATAACAGCAACGGCAAAGCGCCTTTGGGGGATTTATGTCTTGTTTACTGTTCTGGAAGTCCTTTTGCTGTGGGCCGGGGAGATGAACCTCTTCGATGCGGTTTGCCATTCTTTTGCCACGATGGCCACGGGGGGCTTCTCGACCAAAAACGATAGCATTGTCGGCTTTTCGGCCTATTCGCAATATGTTATAATTGTTTTTATGATACTTGCTGGAATTAACTTCACCCTTCACTATTTGGCCCTGCACCGGAAATTCTCGAAGATATGGGCAAATCAGGAGTTCAAGACGTATATGGCGATAATTGTTGTAGTTAGTATAATTATCGGAACAGGCTTGATAATCTTTATGAACGAAGGCGTGGAAAAAGCATTCCGCGATGCTCTTTTTACCGTTGTCTCTATAATTACCACAACCGGTTTTGTTACGGCCGATTATTATATCTGGCCCGGATTTTTATGGATGCTGGTGTTCGCACTGATGTTCTTGGGCGGAAGTGCAGGCTCCACAGGTGGCGGGATTAAGATAGTAAGGCATATTCTGCTGTTCCAAAACTCGTGGCTTGAGCTAAAAAGGGCTCTTCACCCCAATGCCGTTATCCCGGTAAAGTTCAATGGTAAAACCGTATCGCAAAATATTATCTTCAACGTAATGGCTTTCTTCCTGATATATATTTTAATATTTGCCTCCGGAACCCTGATACTTTCAATGATGGGATATGATTTTGAGACATCCATAGGCGGGACCATTGCATCTCTCGGGAACATAGGCCCCGGCATCGGCGGCGTTGGACCGGTAGAGAACTATGGCTTCTTTGCGCCTGCCGCAAAGTGGCTGCTGTCCTTGCTAATGTTGCTTGGCAGATTGGAATTGTTCACTATCCTTATAGTGATATCCCCGGCATTTTGGAAACAGTAGGCGGTTTAAATAAACATAATGATTCAACGTACAGATTAACCAAGTTTTCCGCCTGACATTAGCGGCAATATAGTTAAGCTCGACGGCCTTGGAACGGAGCAGGGCAAGAACCAGAATATCGAACACCGATCAACGAACGCTGATCTGAGAAGTTTTAAAATGATATGCTCGCCACCGCGGGGAACCAACAAATAAAATCCGCTGTCTGAGCATCGCCTGTTAATATCCAAAGCTTTGCTTAATAAAAAGAAGGCAAAAGTTAAACTATATTAAAAAGTTTTTTACCTTTACGCTTTGATTTTATAAACTAAACATTGAGCAAAATGAAAAAACAAATTACCCCCCCGTAACCTGCTGATTAACAATATATTACAGGTAAACAAAACTTTTTACCTGACATTAACAGCAATATTTTTAACTTTGTCCGGCATGGCACAGAGCAGTTTCTTAAGCGAGTTTCAACAAGAAAAGCACTATTATGATTCACTATTATTGATTTTAGGTCCCGACAGCATGCAGGGAACCGGGTATAATCAATTTCAGAGAAGTTACAATTATTGGTCGGGAAAATTAAGCCCCGATTACGATTATGTTGATTATCAAAACGACTTATTAAACTATTCAAGCAATTATACCGCCCCTCAAAATTTTACAAGACGTTGGCATTTAATAGGTCCGAACGACATACCCAAAGGAATACAGGCCAAAGGAACCGGGCAAATACATTATATCTATCAGGACAGGGAAAACATTGACAATTACTACGCTTGTTCTCCTGTGGGCGGACTTTTTCACATGAGTTCCGAGTCTGATTATTGGGAAAACATGGGTACTGACAAAGGATTGCCCAGATGCGGCGTATCAAGCGTGATAAATGCCTTTCATACATTAAATAGCTATTATGTAACCACTGGCAACGGTGAAGGATTTAGAAACAAAAAAATATGGCAAACCGCAATAGGCGTTTGGAGGACCATGGACAATGGCAATACCTGGGACAACATTGGGCTTAACACAGATCCCGGGAGCGGCGATACTATTTATGGCATGCGCAAAGTAATTGGTATTGAGCATTATTCCGATTCCGTTCATCTTATCGTAACAACAACGGAAGGCCTTTTTGAAACACATAATGCCATTGCATCCAATCCGGTTTGGTCCGAGTTAATTGATGGCGAGTTTTATGACGTCGTTCAGGACTTGGCCGACACTAATATTATTTATGCTTCGGGATCGAATAATACCGGGGTTTATAAATATGATTTATCCAACCACACTGCCACAAGAATATTTGATGTCGATACTTTAAGCTTGCCGTCAGACACTATGATTATAAGGGAACCTGAACGCCGAAGGTTTTCATTAAACATATCGCCTGCTGCCGATAGCCTGCTGTTTGCTGTGTTCTCGATGCGAGACTATAATTATACCGCTGTTTTCCGGTACAACGTTAATACAGGGGAATGGCATAGGTTTGAGATAAATTCTGGTTTTAATGGTTATGAAAGGAAAATGGGATGGGCAATTCGCCCAATGCTAAATGACAGCAGTCAGCTTCAGATATTGGGCAGGGATGATTTTTCCTTATTTTTATTTTATAATGGTTTGAGCAACGATAGTGTCGCGAGAACGAAGGTCATAAGACCGCAGGCCAATGCTTCAACGAGTCCGCACGACGATTTCCATTATCTGATGATCGAGGCAAGCGACAGTATTATCTGGGCAGGTACCGATGGAGGTGTTTATAAAGGAGTATTTGTAAACGATACAATTATCGACTGGGAAACAAAGAGTTATGGTCTTGGCGTTTCAACTATTCATAATATTGATGTAAGCAGTACCGGAAAACTCGCAACCAGCGGGCAATTTGATTGCGCCAGCAATACTTATAAAACAGATGATGAATCAATCTGGGATATAACTACAAGATATGGCGGCGACGGCTACCAAAACATTGTTGTGAGCGACGATATGTTTTACATGAGCCATAATGACGGGGGCATAACAAGATATGATAATAATACCCAAACAATTTTGTCGATGGGCAGTCACGATATTGTACACGAAGACTGCACTGAAGGAACCAAGCAAATTCCCAACTCGAATTTCGCAACCTATTATATTAAAGTCGGCAACAACTTATATGGCACCGGCACAAAAGAGCTGATGAAATATTATAGTGGCGACTGGCACAACTGGTCAGATTTCAACTCCCAGATCGGTTGTGCGATTTCCGGGACATGGAAAGTAGCGGCCAAGGACTTTGGCGGCACACATCAAATTTATACAAGCACCTATCAATATCCGGGCGGAGTACAATATGTTTATAAATCGTTAAACGGGGGTGGCCCAAACCTTGCGAAGTGGGCAAAAGTTGAAGGCACTCCAATGAGTGGTTGGATAAATGCCCTGCTGATTGCCAACAATCCTGATTCGTTAGTGCTTTCCGTAAGGGATAAGATATTTGCAGTAAACACCTCTGCCCCCTCAAGCCCCGCATGGCACGACATAAGCTTCAGCCTTGATGCCGGCACCGTTAACAGTATTGTTTGGAGCAACGGAAGAACATGGATTGCTGCCGAACGCGGGGTGTTTTATCTCGAGGACGGGGCAAATGCCTGGGTTGATTATTCCGACAACTTGCCAAACTGCGAGATCAGCGACATAAAAGTTAAAAACAACAGGGTTTATGCGGGGACATTCGGCAGGGGCCTATGGTTTGCCTCGACACCTGTGTGCGGCAATATTGTAGCAGAGCATGTTACGTCGGACGGGGAGCATGTTGGCGCAGGAATTACCAAGACTTTTTTTGGGGACGTAAGAGTTCCCACAGGCAATGTTTATACAATTTACGGCACTGTTGAAATGGCAGCAGATTGCAAAATTATTGTTGAAAGAGGGGCAAAGCTTATAATAGACGGCGGGACGATTACCAAAGCCTGTCCCGATTTTTGGCCCGGCATAGAGCTCTGGGGCAATTCAAACGCCGCGCAGGACACCATAAACCAGGGATGGGTTATAATAAAAAACGGCGGCACGATTGAATACGCCAAAACAGGAATCGAAACAGTAAGAATCGACAGCTTAGGTAAAAAAGATTTAAGTTATGCCGGTGGCGTTGTTCAGGCCGATAATGCAGTTTTTTATGACAATACTACATCTGTCAGCTTACTTCCATATCCAAAATCTTATGCTTATTTCCCTATTTTAAACAACGAAAGCTATTTTAAAAAATGTTCTTTTGTTTGGGATACTGCCTTTTATGAGTTTGGCGGCCTCCCCCAACAGCATGTCTTGCTTACCGAGACCAGGGGCGTTGCTTTGAGCGGCAATATTTTTATAAATAAATTATCCAGAAAATACCCTTTTCCCCTATCAAGTGGTGAGTTTGGAATGGGCATAGCCTCCTGGAACTCGGGATTTTATGTAGCAGGCGACGGGATAGACCCGAATACCGCCAACACCTTCCGAAACCTGGATTACGGGATACGGACGTTTGCTTACTTCGGGGCCAACAAGCCCATAAAAATAGAGTATAATTTGTTTGAGCACAACAAAACCGCCTGCTACCTTAGCGCCGAGACTTTTGCTGCAATAAACCGCAATAAGTTTGTTATAAAAAGCGGCATCACTTCAATTACCTCCGATGGATATTCAGGCCTTTACCTCGACGCCTGCACCGGATATCAGGTTGAGGAAAACGAGTTTTATTCAAATTATCAACCTTTATTTCCTTCTTCTTACTCCAGAAGCTACGGCCTCGTGGTCAACAATTCCGGGCCCGAAGATAATTTGATTTATAACAATGATTTCCATAATTTGGGCTGGGCAACACAGGCACAGGAAACAAACCGTGGTAAAGTTGGTACAGGCCTCACAATCAAGTGCAACGACTATACTGATAATTATCAGGATATTAATGTTACTCAAATAGTTATTAACTCAAGTAATGGCGTGAAACATAATCAAGGATCTGATAACAATGATCCAACCGCCCCTGCCGGCAACACTTTCAGCCATATAGGCAACCCGGCAATAAACATTTACAGCGACTTTAGTAACAATTGCGCCGATATTACATATTGGCATCATTATCCTAATTTGGGTACGCCTTACCTGGTTCCGGTATATCACACACCGGCTCCTTTGGTAGTGCCGCAGAACAATCCTCATTTAATCCCCTTCAATAAAAGTACTGCCTGTCCATCCAATTTGGTAACAAGAACCTATAACAACACCAAATCGTACATTGTCGCTGCCAAAAGCAGCCTCACGGTTTATGCCGACTCGCTAACCGATTTGGTTGATGCCGGCAACACCACTGCCACCAATTTAGATGTTGTAACCAGTATGCCGCCGGAGACAATGCAACTTCGAGACCAACTGCTGGATGCCTCGCCCTACCTGAGCGAGACGGTAATGGTGAACGCTGCCGAAAAGGAGGATGTTTTGCCCAACAGCATCATTACCGAAATACTATCGGAGAACCCGCAATCAGCAAAGTCGGACAAGGTGTTGGATAAGTTGAACGAACGCGACAATCCGCCCGATGACAACCAAATGGCACAAATACATACCAATGATACGGTAATTGGACATAAGGAGTCGTTGGAGAGCAAAAAGGCTTATTATACCGGCGAAGAAGCCAAAGAGGCTTACAGGCTTGTAAGGATGTACGGCCAAGATACTGGCACTACCTCCGTTTACGACAGCATTGAAACGGCACTTTCCAACATTCATTCGCCAGAGTCTTTTTACCTTCAAGCTTTTTGCCGCTTTAATAAGGGCGACAGCGCAGGGGTTGTCAACGTGGTAAACAACATTGTTTCGGAGTTTGATTTAACCGCTACCGAAAACGTTTACAATACCTATTTCGGCGATTATTTTAATGTACTGCTTAGCTTGAGATCGGAAAACAAGCCGTTTTCGGCAATAGACACTTCCCAAAAGGCGGTGTTGTACGATATCATGAACAATACCAACGGAATACTGCCTGCCTATGCACGTGGCCTATTGATACATACCGATGGCTGCCCATACAGCGAACCCTATATTGAAAACGATACGGCTAGCATGAAAGCTGCTGATGCAAACAATGAGGTTGTTTATAATTATTGGCCGAAAGATGCCTTCTTCAAACTCTACCCAAATCCTGCCGATAATTACATAACTTTGGAGTACGATTTGAATTACCGTAACAGCAATGCAGTAGTTGAGATAGTAAGCCTAACAGGAATACATCTTGAAACATATAGGCTTCAAGGCACGCAGGGTGTAAAAATTATAGATCTTCGCAGGTGGAAGACTGGTGCTTACATCATTCGCTTAACGCTAAACGGCAAAACGCTACAAAATGAGAAATTTGTTAAATTTTAAGCCGAAACACAAAAACAAAGGAGCAAGGCATTGCCTTGCTCCTTTGTTAATTGTACTTTTTGTTTTAACGCTTCAACTTAGTGCACAGCAGGGCTATAACTATTTCGAGAAACGCTACGATTTTCACGATAATTACGACCGAGCACAAAACATTTTGCCCGTTGACAGCGGTTATATAATCGCCAGTATTACGGAAGATAGTTTGTATCTTTATAATTATCATCTTTCTTTAACAAAATTAAATCGTGATGGCACAGTTATATTCAATAAAGAGTATGGTTATGATAGTATAAATTTTTTAATTGGTAATCCGGGTGCATTTATCCAAAACAATGGTCTTTTTTATTCAGTTGGTGCCAAACAGATTTTTACGACAAACTGGGTGCATGAAGATGCAATGATGGTCTGTTACAATAATTCATTAGACACATTATGGTCTAAATATTACGGAGAAAAAATTGCTCCTTATGATACACTTTTTGCATTTTTTCAAATTGAAAAAATATTAAATAATAACTTTATAATGACAGGTGTACGAATGCCTGAATTCGATCCCGCACGCATTTGGTTATTAAAAACCGACAGTTTGGGCAACAAGCTGTGGGAGCGTTTTTACGGTGAGGGTGATGAACACTTTCAGGGGCACAGCGTGGTACAAACCCCCGACGGGGGCTATGCGATAGGAGCCGTTAAGTTTAAGATTGAAGCCACAGGTGGCTCGATGGACCCTTTGATAATCAAGACCGACAGCCTCGGCATAGAGGAGTGGCGCATAAACCCGGGCAACCCCGATGTT
>JAJRQZ010000093.1 GCA_024279935.1 Bacteroidota bacterium | reverse complement strand
AACTTGTGGTCGAAATGTCAGGATATGATACTTTAATGGTTGCAACCTCATAAGGCCCCTTACAACATGAACTAATAAAGAGTACAATAATAATTGTTGATAAAATAATTCGTTTCATAATTTCTAGTTTTAATATTTAAGTTTTTTGTCAATTCCTTCCTCTAAGAATTAAAAATATTGAATATTTATCTAAACTTTCTAATTTCTGAATCCTACGGTTGTTTTAGTCAATCAGTATCAATACTAACGCAAGTCCCTCTTGAATATTGCTGGCATTTATTCTTTTCCGAGATCACATTGCTGACTCGATTTATCCATAACAATGGCATTGTTTGTTATTCTCTTGGGTTGAAACCAATGGTCGGGAGGCGGGATTAGATATTCCACTTTTTTGAACACCGATCAATGATTTTTTGATTTTTGATGGGTGGGGTTCTCAAGTTGACATAAAAAACCAATCTATGCAGAGAAAGCGCAATGCGACTAATACGAAGTTTTAAACCGCTCAAGAAAACTTTAAGTCGTTTTCAAAGAAAAGCCTGAGGTCGTTAATCTGGTATTTAGGGCCTGCTGAAAAACGCCTAACAACGTGAGATATATATTGTTACACGATTTTTGTTAATTAGGGATGCGAGCTTTTTTCAAGGATTTATTAAAAAAGCCAGCATCTTTTCCAAAAATCTTGTTTGCTAGCCCGTAGTACATCATCTACTTCATTGCGGCGGCTCGCAGTATTATTATACATCCTCACCTTGCGGCTTCGTATATGATGCAAACAGACTTTTTCAGCAGACCCTATTTAAGCATCGTAATGCGCTCTATGCCCATGCCGAAGTCGAAACCGGTTTATTTCTTGCTTTTTTATTTTACAACTATGAATTTTCCGCTGATCCTATTCCCCACAGTTTCCAGAGTATAAAAATAGATGCCGTCAGGAAGCTGCGCAGTGTTGTAAACCACCTGTCCCCGCTTTGCCATAAGATTAAACCTTCTTACTAACCGGCCGTTGCCGTTATAAACATTTAGCACCGCCCTTGTTTGGCTTTTGGACAGTGCGTAATCAAAAGTCACTTTTCCGCTCGCCGGGTTGGGGTAAACCTCCACGCTTAAGCTTTCCCCCGAAGCCCCGGCATTGTTTTCCGCTATGCCCACGGTGGTGTCGTAGAGCTCGACTATCCTAAGGTCGGGCCACATCTGCCCCGCGCACTGCCATGCATCTGTGTCAGTGCCCAGGCATATCACATAATTGTGATCGCCTTTTTGGTAAACGCCTCGGTAAAGGTCCTCATGGCCTGTGCCGCCGTAACAATATTGCCATGTAAGCTGCCCGAGGCTGTCGATCTTGGCGAACCACACGTCGTCGTAAAGGCCGGTGTCTATGCCGTGGTAACCCTCGACGTCCCCGTCGTCAGAGGCAGTGGTGCCAACTATCATATAGCCGCCGTCGGTGGTGGGGAATATGTTGCGGGCATAATCATTGTAAAGGCCGCCAAGGCAGTTCTGCCAAAGTAGGTTGCCTTGCTTGTCAATCTTGAACACCCAGATATCGCCACCATAATCGCTATTTGGACCACCACCACTATGGTTACCCGAAACATCCCCGTCGTTTGATAATGTATGTCCTAAAACCATGTATCCATCTGATACCTCGATAGTGGATAACCCAAAGTCATGATATGTGCCTCCATAACACTGCTGCCATTCAATATTTCTGAGGGAATCAAGTTTTACTACCCATGCATCTACAAATCCACCACCAGGGGTGCCATGAAAATTGCATGTAGTATCGTAATTACCCCCTCCTACGCCACTAGTATTGCCTATAACTATTATTCCTCCATCTGATGTCTGCATTAATGACCCCCCACCCTCGCTGCCTCCCCCCCCAAGGCTAAGGTCCCATTCGGTCTCGCCATTGCCGCTTAGCTTTATCAGCCATAAATCCCAGGAACCGTTGGGGCTGCTAACATCGCCGTCATCGGAGGTTGAAACACCTAGTGTAAGAAGGCCACCATCATTAGTAACTTCCATGTCGCGCGTCCAGTCGATAAGGCTGCCGCCATGTACGCCCTCCCACAATATGTCGCCCTCTTTGTTTATCTGAAGGGCCCAGATGTTGGCATACTCAGGCCATGGATTATTCTCAATATCACCATCCGATGATCTTGTTGTTCCTGTTATATAAAATGCTGTGTCATTTAATGGAATTATATCAATAAATCCTCCATCTCCTAATGAACCCCCAAAAGTTTTTTCAGATAAAAACTCACCTGAACTATCAATGGATACAAACCAAATATCATGATAACCATGATTATATGATATGTCGCCATCGTTTGACTGTGTCTCTGCAACAATATAATAATTATTGTTAACTGTTATTAAACCCGTCCCCTCATCCCACTCACTGCCTCCAAGGCAGGTTTCCCATTTAGGCTGCATTATTTGCGAAACGGAGTTAAGGTGTAAGTGTATTATAATCAATGTAATAACAAAATATTTCATAAGTATAAAATTAATAACTCTGCACCAACCCCCTATTATTAGGACTGATTTAGTTTACAATTATACAAATTATTATTATTCATTTTATCTTTGCTAAGACCATTTAAAAAGTTTCTTCGGGAGGGAAGCAGGACAGGTTTTATGTTCTGTTTCTCTCTGAAGAAAAATTTTTGTTTTTTTGTTTTGACATGATAAACGACAACTATATTTCCTTTGTTCCATTCTTCAAGAAACTCATTCGGAGACTTAAACAATAAACACTTGAGCATTCTTTTCTTGTT
>JAJRQZ010000092.1 GCA_024279935.1 Bacteroidota bacterium | reverse complement strand
TAGCCCCATGCTTCAGCGTGGGGTTATATATTTGAAATCTCAGTAGTTTTGGCGGAAATTTTGTGTTTTTCAAACAAAAATTGTGACAAAACGGATAGGTAACCAATGAGTTAATATTTTTCTCTACTGCTGAGTAGTAACCAATCTTTTATTCACCTTCTTCGTTGTCGTATTTTTAAAGTCCTCACAGACAACAGCCTGGCGTGGGTTTAAAAATATTGCCGCCTCGAATTTGAACAAAATATTGTCATTTGCAACGGTCTTAAATCCTTGTATATCAGTATAATTTGACGAGATTAGATGGGCATGATTTACAAATCCCACTATGTTGAACTGATGGCGTCAGCAATTGATTTACTTTGGAATATTTGGTGGCAGGTTGTGAGTTAGCCCTTTTGGCATTATATTGTTTTGTGGTTGAGACATTGTTTTTTTTATCTTTGAAAAAAAACTACGATGATAATGAGGTATATACTACTGATATTATGTTCCTTGCAAATGCATTGCCTAAATGCCCAAAACATTGATATTTCTAGTGGCTCAGTTTTCGACGGAGAGCCATTTGTTATAGTAAACCCTCAAAACCCTCAAAATATCGTAGTTGCCTGGATGGGTTATAAATGGTTGAACAAAATAGTCATAAAATGCAGCAGCAGTTTCGACGGAGGCTATAGTTGGAGTCAGGCAATCGACATGGGACATTTTCAGGAAGGCTTTACCTCTGCCGACCCTTCCATGGCCTTCGGCAAGAATGGTGATTTGTTCCTGGCTTATGTAGATTATAATAAGGAGGATGCCGTGGGCGGGGTGTTTATAAGAAAGTCGGAAGATGGTGGATTGTCGTGGCAACAGCAAGTTAAGGTGATTGATATGGATGCTGATCCGGCAAAAAAACCAATCGACAGGCCGTGGCTCGCAATAGATACTTCCGATGGGGTTTATCAGGGGAACATTTATGTTTCAACAATGAATGCTAAGGGAGCCCAAGCACAGTTCCACCCTTATTTGTCGCATTCTCTAGATGACGGACAAACATGGCAGCCATGGAGATATGTGGATGGGCCCGGTTGGTATTCTGGAAGTTTAATAATGCAGCCAATGCCCACGCCTATAATATCTTCACAGGGCGGAATAAGTATTATTTACCCTTCCTGGGTATTCGGGCAAAATTTCCTGCCTCAGTATTTATTGGCTAATTCCACCGACGGTGGCGATACCTTTAACTATAGTGCCGTTTTTGAATCGGGCCAGGGTGTAAACGACAGCCTGGCTAAAAAGGGCTACTTGCTTAAGTCGAATCCGGTGAACCCGCAAAATATGGTATTTGTTTATTTGTCGAAACAATTCGGTGATGCCGATGTTTTTCTCGTAGAAACGACCGACGGCGGAAATTCATGGAGCGATGCCCTTAGGCTTAACGACGATGAGATAGCGAGCGGGAAAATGCAGGATATGCTCTGGGCCTCTTATGATTTTGACGGCGACTTGATTGTTTGCTGGCGCGACCGCAGAAATAGTCCTGACACCGGATATATTGCTGCCTCGGAGTTTTACGCAGCTTTTAGGGATAAGGATTCGCTTAATTTTTCGGCTAATTTCAGTTTGTCGGACTCAATTGTAAGCTATCATGATATACTTTCGCTTAGCGGAAACGATTTTATGTGCATCGACTTGAAGGACGATACTTTAAATGCTGTTTGGGGCGAAGCGCGCGGTGACCAGAGTTTGAATATCTGGTTTCAGAGGATGGATGTGGATGACGGGATTGTCAGCCTTGTAAGAAGAATAGCCTATGAGACTGTGGGGCCTTTGGTTTTCCCTGTACCTGCAGATAATTATCTTAATATTGGGTCGCGTAATGTCATAAGTTTTCAACTATACGATTTGAGCGGAAGAATGCTTCTCAAGAGGGCAAATAATGGGGATTAGACAATGAAAGTTGATACAAAAGATATTGAATCAGGCGTTTGCGTCCTGAAAATTTATTCTGGCACGAAAATATTTAGCCGGAAAATCATTATCAAACACTAATTGATATCGAACCAGCCCATTATATGTTTGTCGAGGTTTATTTCCGACTTATGTCTGAACTCGTTGGTTCCGGCATCGTATTCATAATCGTTCTGCCATATTTCATGATTTTTTGAAATCTCGTTTACGGCATCGATAATAAACATTAATTCCTCGTCGGTCATTGTAGGATGCAATGAAACCCTGACAAAGCCCGGTTTTTCCGACAGGTCGCCATCATTTATTTTTTTGGTTATCCTTGCGGATTCCTCGGGAGTAACATTGAGCAGGAAATGTCCGTAAGTTCCTGCACAGGCACAACCTCCCCTCACCTGTATTCCGAACCTGTCGTTTAAAAGCTTAACTATCAGGTTGTAATGCACGTCTTCAATCCAAAAAGAGAATATTCCCAAACGCATGTCGATATTGTCGGCCAAAACATGAAGTCCTTTTATTTTACCAAAGCCTTCAAAAGCAATATCTACCAATTCCTTTTCTCTTTCATTAATGAGTTTTGTGTTTAGTTGCTCTTTAAGCCTTACGGCCATTGCTGCTTTCATGGCCTGTAAAAACCCCGGTGTCCCGCCGTCCTCGCGGAGTTCGATATCATCGAAATATTTGTGTCCGCCCCAGGGGTCGGTCCATTCCACTGTTCCACCTCCCGGGTTGTCGGGAATATCCCTTTTATATAAATCTTTGTCGAAAATCAAAACCCCGGGGCCTCCCGGTCCCCCAAGGAATTTATGGGGTGAGAAGAAGATAGCGTCTAATTTCATTTCCGGATCCTCAGGGTGCATATCGATATCGACATAAGGTGCCGAGGCAGCATAGTCAATCAAGGCAATGCCTCCATTCTGATGCATGATTTTTGCAAGTCCATAATAATCCGGCTCAACGCCCGTAACATTTGAACATGCTGTAAACGAGCCTATTTTAGTCTTGCGATTTGAGTATTTCTTTATTTCATGAGCAAAACTTACCAAATCACAATGATAATCGGGTTTGTGATGGACCAAAACCACGTCGGCAATAGTTGCCAGCCATGAAGTGTGATTGGAATGATGCTCCATGTGAGTTAAAAAAACTACTGGCCGGTCTTCCTCGGGAATATCTTCTTTTTTAGTGTTGCCCGTATAATCTTTTAAACCGAGTATGCGTTGAAATTTATTTATTACTACAGTCATGCCAAAACCAGCAGTAATTATAACGTCGTTCTCGTCGGCGTTCACATGTTTTTTTAATATGTTGTGTGCTTCGTGATAAGCATGCGTCATAAGCGTTCCTGTCAGGGTAGCCTCGGTATGTGTGTTGGCTACATAAGGCCCTATTTCGTCCATGAGCTTTTCTTCGATAGGCTTGTAAAGCCTCCCACTTGCAACCCAATCGGCGTAAATGAGTTTCTTGCGACCATAAGGTGATTCAAAATAACTGTCGTTGCCAATAATGTTATGACGGAATTTCTGGAAATGATCGGATAATTTACTCATGAAACGAATTTGTTGATTTTAAGTGATTCGCGACCTATGACAACCTCATAGATGAAGTTGATGCATTACAGACAACAAAAGTAGCAAAAAAAGAAATTTCACGACACAGCATATTCCCCGATATATAACATACACATTACCAAATGCTTGCAAAAATTCGTTATAAATAATCATCATCCTGATAACCAGCACTTAGCTGCCTAGAGGATTCATGATTAAAAACAGGAACTATTAACAAGTAAAACTAAGCGATGACAGTATAATACAAAGGACATTGAGGAATCTTACTCCAGCCAGGGGTCGAAATTAGTATTGGGGCTGGCGTAAACATCAGTGTTGTTGTAACGCAATATGGTTTTGAGGAACTCTATTTTTGTTTTTGCAAACTTTTGGGATTCGTCAAGTTTCAGGATACGGTAATAGTCGTTTATAGCTTTTGCGTTTTCTCCCTTGCTAATTAACAGCCCTGCTCTCTTGTATAAGAGTTCTATCCCGGCTTCCTTCCTGATACTAGTATCAAGTTCGGCAATCTGTTCGTCTATACTTTTGTCCTTTGTGCTCAAAACATTAAATTTGTAATTAATCGCTTTTCGAGATTCTCAGCAAGTGGATTTCAATATCTCCGTTTTCGGGATAAATGCTAATCCAGTTGTTGTCGTCGGAAAACCATTTATATTGGTTTCCAACCCTGATAATGTAGTCATTGGACTCGTTTCCTTCAGGTACGCTAACAACGAAGCCGCCGTTTTTCCCTGTCTTGCTTCCATAACCGAAAATAATCTTAAACGAGTTCCCGCTCAAGTTTTTCGCCTTTACAAATATGTAATTGCTTTTCCTCACATTTATCCTGATAGGCTCAAACTTTATTTTTTCGGTTTTGCCCGAATTTATTATCGTTGGCACTTTTATAACATCAACAATTGCATTTGTTTCAATCAGGTTGGTAATTTTTTTGATCATCTCTTCCGGATAAGTTTCCTCGGGGAAGATTTTGTCTGCCTTTTGATATGCAGAGATTGCCTTGTCGTAGATTTTTGCCGCATAAAGTTTGTCGGCATCTGCGATAGCCAGGTTGAACTTGTTTTTTACAAGTCTTAGCTTTTCCTCTATCAAACTGTTAGTTTCGGCAATTTTTTCTTTGGGGTAGGTTTCTTCGGGTTTTAGGCTTGAGGCAATCTTGTACTGGACTATGGCATCGCTGAGGTTGGGCGCATCGAACAAATTGTCGGCTTTAACAATTGTTTCTTGATATTTTTTGTTTATCTCGGCGGCCTTTCTTTCAAGAATCATGTTTATTTCACCTAGTTTTGTTGTCGCTGCCCGTTCGTTGGGTATAAAGCCGAGAGCCGAGAGATATGCAGATCTGGCCTTTACGAACTCCTTTTCGGCATAAAAGCCGTCGCCTTCGCCCATGGCTTTGTCAAATGACTGTTTAAGAGCCATTTCCTTGTCATATTCCATTTTAAGCCCCTTAGCTTTTTCAAGTTGGGAAGAGGCAAAAACATCAGCAGGTTTTAATTCGAGAGCGGCATTAAGGGCAAGGATCGCCTCGGGGAAGTTATTAGTTTTTATCAACGAATCGCTTTTAGCGAGGAAAGTTTGATAATTTTCATCAAGTTGTTTTTGTAATTCTTTCTCTTTTAATAAGTTATCTATTTCCGCTATCTTTTTGCCAGGTTCTTTTTCTAAAGGTTTTATCTCGGCCGCTGCAGCGAAATTATTTCGTGCATCGCTATAATTCTTTTCGCTTAACAGCCTTCTGGCCAGTGCTATCTGCATTTCATACTTAGCATCTATTTCCTTTTGTTTTGTGGCATTTGCGATAACCGCGCCAATTATCTTGATTTGATCTGCCGGATATGTTTCGTTAGCCTTTATCAGGCTTGCCTCTTTATATTTTGATATGGCTTCCTGATATTTTTCTTCGTTGGCTAGCGCATCTGCCACAACAATGACTTTTTTGTACTCGTCATTGATCTTGTCTTGCTCAGCAAGAAGTTGATCTTGTTTTTCTATTTCCGCCAATTGCTTTTTGGGATATTCGTCCTCAGGACGGATGCTGCTTGCCAAAGTATATTTTTGTTTGCTTGATTCGAGATTACTTAAAGCAAAAAGGCTGTCGGCCGATTTTATGATTGATACATAGCGGGCCTGCGTTTTCGCTTTCTCTTTTGCGAAAACATTCTCTATTTCAGTTAGTTTGCTTTTTGGATAAGCCTCCCCGGGTTTTAGGCTCAACGCAAAATTATATTCGGCCCTGGCCGATTTATATTCACTTAATCTCAAAAGGCTGTCGGCTGCTTTAAGTGATTTTTCGTAATTAGCCTCCAGGTTGACCATTTGGGCATTCAGTTGCTCGTCTATCCTGGAAATCATATCCTGGGTATATGAGTTCTCAGGCCATAACTCAGATGCTGCGGCATAAGCCTTTTTTGCGGATGAATAATTGCGGTTCACATATAGTTCATCGGCTTTTTCAATCTGTTTGTCATATTCTATCTGACTGGCTGCCAGCGGTTCGTACTTTTCAATCTCCTTTTCTACGGCCCAGTCGTCGGGGAAATTCCCGAAGGCTTTTTTGAGGTGGCCGAGAGCTTCTACATAGTTTTTGATCTTTATATATCTTTCGGCGAGCTCGACCTCTTCTTTATAAACAGTTAATTTCGATTCGTATTCCGCCTTGGCATTTTTGGCTTCGCTTATCAAGCTTTGGGGTAGTTTGTTGTCGGGAAATATCTTTTTTGCCTTTTTGAAGTTGGTAATTGCCTCATCATATTGATTGTCAACTACACTCTGTTTGCCCATAGCGATAAACTGGTTGAAATTTACCAATTGTTCTTTGTTGTCCTTACGAATCTTATCGATTTTGTCTATTTGCTCCTTTGCATAATCATCGCCTGCAACAATTGCCATCGCCTTTGCATATTCGGCTTTTGCTTCTTCAAGCTTGTTTTCGTCGAAAAGTTTGTCGGCAACAAGTACAATCTCCAGGTATTGGTCTTCGCGTTCCATAGCGGCATTCATCTCCTTGATGATATCCTTGATTTTTCCGCTGGCATATCCGTCATCCGACTTAAATGTGAGAGCCATCTGATAGTACGCCTTAGCATCCAGGAATTTATGCTGTTCCATTAGTTTGTCGCCCATGATGATAGCTTCGTCGTATGTTTTTGCCTGCTGGGAATAACTTAAATATGTGCTGAAAAGGAAAAAGCTCAGCATCAATAATTTTTTAAAGTATTTCCCAAATTGAATATTCATTTTCATCAAAAGTTTTTCAACGATATTTTGTGTCCGTACCAACAATCAAGAACGCTTAATTCTCAGTTTTATTTTTCATTTAAATTAAACCGTCAACAATTTCCAGTTTCCTGTCGGCCATATCGGCAAATTCCTTGTTGTGCGTAACGATAACGAATGTTTGCTCAAGTTTTTCCTTTAATTGAAAGATCAGTTGGTGCAGCTTATCCGATGCTTCCGAATCCAGGTTTCCTGATGGTTCGTCGGCAAATATTACAGCCGGGTTGTTTATCATTGCCCTGGCTATGGCAACCCTTTGTTGCTCGCCTCCGGAGAGTGCCGAAGGTTTATGTGTTTCCCTGTTTTTTAAGTTCATGATTTTCAGGAGTTCACCTGCCTTTGCCTCGGCATCCTTCTTGCTTGTTCCGGAGATGAATGCGGGAATGCAGATATTTTCGAGGGCCGTGAACTCTGGAAGCAGATGATGAAACTGAAACACAAAGCCCATCATTTTATTTCTCACTTCCGATAAATCGTTATCGTTTAAGTTTAGGAGGTTTTTGTCGTTGAGCGTCAATTCACCGCTGTCGGCCTCGTCGATAGTCCCTAAAATATGCAGCAAAGTTGATTTCCCGGCGCCCGAGGCCCCCACGATGGACACGACTTCACCCTTTGAGACCCTCAGGCTGATGCCTTTTAAGACCTTTATGTCCCCGAATGATTTGATTATGTTTTTGGCAACTAACAATATTGTTCTTTTAAACTTGCGCAAAGATACTAATAGAAACAATATGTTCTGAAAATGCTTTATCCATTTGAATAGCATTAGTCAAGAAATTAACCCCTGCAAACCCCGTTTGATTGGCCAGACGCAATTAGAAATAAGCATGGTAAGAGCGGAGAAATGGGAAAGATCCTGATATCTGTGTAAACAGTTTTTCATAGTTTCGCTATATCGCAAAATATAGCAATAAATTGATTAAGGATGATTCCCCAGTTCCCAATAGGTTGAGTCCATTTTTTTTGCACTTCCCTAATTGCCGGATAAACAGACTTTTTAAAAGACTCATCAGTTGGGAACGATCCTTTTGATTTAATGTGTTTTCTGATTTTGCCATTCTAGTTCTCAATGATGTTAGTTATGTATATTATTTTCCCGATCTCAGGGGGGGAAGTCAAAGAACACGCTTAGTTCTCCCCAGTTTTTAGGATGCTGCCTTTTAGGATGCTACCATAGTAATATTACATCAACCCATTGCACCATTAACCCATTGCACCATTAACCCATTGCACCATTAACCCATTGCACCATTAACCCATTGCACCATTGTACCATTTACCCATTGCACCATTAACCCATTGCACCATTAACCCATTGTACCATTAACCCATTGCACGATTAACCCATTGCACCATTGCACGATTAACCCATTGCACCATTAACCCATTGCACCATTAAACCATTGCACGATTAACCCATTGCAC
>JAJRQZ010000091.1 GCA_024279935.1 Bacteroidota bacterium | reverse complement strand
TTAAATCTGGCAAAAAACGGTTTTGAGATATACACAGGAAACATTCATGCCTCAACAATTCAGTCAGGATTTGATATAGATAAGATTTCAGCAGATCCGGTAAATCGGAAATTATATTTGTACAACACCTTAAGCTTACACAATAACGAGATCTTTATAACAAGCCTCGACGACCCTTTGAACAACACGATCAAACTGGAAGACAACGGAAACCTAAACAGTTCAGCAATAGGCGACATTGAATACAGCCCAATGCTTAACCAAACTTTTATTAGCAAAAACTGTGAAGATGGTGGGATTTTAGTCCTTAACGCAAGTAACAATACTGTTGTTGCCACGATTCCCGCTTATGGTTATAGTTACCCAAAAGATATGTTTGTTTCCCCAAAAGGTAGGCTTTACCTTCTTGCAAACACACGTAACAATACGCCTGCTATACTTACGTTTGATATAACAAACAACCAATACACCTTGCTGAAAGAAATGAGCCTTGATGATTTGGTACCCGAAACTGGTGAATTTACGACATATAACGCAGATTTTTGTTTTAATAAATATAATGATAGCGTATATGCTGTTGTTAGTGAAAACAACACAGTTTATAATCCATATTTTACAACTGCAAATACAACTTCATGGAATTATATCGAGGGCAATGATGAAAACTCCCATAACTATTTTCAAGGCATATTGCTTAACCTGGACAAAGCAAGTTACGCTGACGCACTGTTGTTGAACAATTTACAGATGCCAAGGCAAATTATCTGTTTGAACAACGAGAACCCGGCGCCCGGCTATATGGGCGAGCTGGTAATTAATTGCAGCGACTACGGAAGTCCGATTCACCAAAGGTTTATAAAGCACTACAACTGCTCGACCAACAGCATCGAGAGCTCAATCGACTTAAACCTCAATCAAATAACTTACTCAAAGCTTAACAACAAACTATTTGGGTTTAACACTGAGCAGTTGCCATTAGATCAGGGTGGTTATCTGGTTAGCTATTTCTATATGATCGACCATAATATAGGCACAGGTTTGTCAAATCCCACGCTTTTCGACTCTTATGACGGGCAGGTTGCTTACATTTTTGTGAACAATTACGATAACAAGCTGTATATTCAGACAAAAGTAGATAAAACCAGGCTTGGTATAGATGATATGCGATTGCTTGTTTACAATATGGCGAACATTAGTGCCGGCCCTGAAATAATTCCGCTCGACAACAAAGGGCTTTATGTTGAGGTTGCGCTTGATTTTGATTACCGCTATTATTATTTTCCAGTTACCAAACCATATATTGACCCGTATTCGAACAAGATTTTCCTTCCAAACGGAGGACACTCAAATGTGAGCATTGTGGATTTCACCCCTTGGGAGGCCCTGAAAATTTCAAAAGGCACCAACTGGCTATCCATCCCCCGCGCACCCTCCAACTCAACCAGCTCTTGGGACGAGAAAGACCCCACATCAATTGTCTGGGACAGGAATAATTTTGAGACACCATATACTAATATCAACAGCCTTTACCATTGGCATACTGCCTCCTCTGAGGAAGGCCCTAATGATGTTTGGTGGCATTCAAATACATGGAGCTTTTCCCCGGATAAATCTGACAACAAGTCAACATGGAGCTATAGGGGCTATCAACTGGACGTAGAGCCCGACGGGGACAATTTCATTTATATGACGGGAAACGTCAAGGACCCCAATACCTCATTCCCGCTTTTCAATGCAAAAAGCAACTGGGTGGGGTATTTCCTTTATCAGGAACAGGACATCTTCGATGCACTCGGCGCAACAACACTTGACAAGCTATCGGCCATAAAACATAAGGATTTCTACTGCTATAAGGGACCTGCCATCGAAGCGCCCACAGGAGGTGTTGTCAATGGCTACCCATGGAGGTGCGACCAGCACCGGACCAATATATCCTATGGCGACATGGTACAGCTACAGCTAATAGGCAACATCCCCGACACCGACCTTCAATGGCATAACCCGGGCTCATTGCCCCGCGGGAAGATAAGGCCCGAGCCCGAGCATTTCCAATTCGCCGAAACAGGTACTTATACCCCGATAATGATCAAACTGGATTATACAGCCAACCCACTGGAAATAGGTGCGCTGGTCAACGATTCGTGCGTAGGGGCAGAAGCGGTCATGCCCCAGGACTCCGTAATCATTCTCAGGGCATACCTTGAAGGCGCAAGCCCCGACTCAATCGTCTTTCAGGATTGGTTTGGCACTAAGGAATCAAACAAGAACATCATTAAAGATTACCTGGTGTTTGACAACGAAAGAGGAATTTTCGAGAAAAGGGCCCTAAAGAGCAATGACGCATTCGATTTGGTCAAGATATCGTTTAAGGACAAAGGTGCGGGCAATGAAACCGAAGCGAATATAATGGACGGGCTCAAAATCTGGCCAAACCCCGCCTACGACAAATTGAACTATGGCCTTTATCTTGAGAAAGACGCGGGCATAACTGTTTCCGTCTGCGATATTACGGGCAGGGAAACCTCCGTGCTGCTGAACAAGTATTTTCCTAAAGGCAGCATTAGAGGGGAAATAAGCCTGAAGGACAGGTCGGGAAACAGAATCCCGGCAGGGGTATATCTCGTCAGGTTCAAGGCAGGCAGTTATCTGGGCACAAAAAAACTGATCGTACGCTAAACCACAACAATTGGCCATTTCTATTAATTTATAATTCGCAACGGCCTTTTAAAAATTATTTGGAAAATGAGGATATTACTTTCTATAATACTAATAATAACCGCTTTAGAATCCTCTGCTGGGATAAAAGAGGTGAAACAGGACGGGACCGGGGACTATACCGGCATACAGGAAGCCATCGACCATGTGGCCTTGCCGGGGGATACCATACTCGTTTGGCCCGGAACCTATTTTGAGAACATAGACTTTAAAGGAAAAAAGGACCTGACCCTTGCCAGCCTGATGCTCAACAGTGGAGACGCCGCTTATAAATACAACACCATTATCGACGGGGGCCAAAACGGAAGCTGCATAAGGGTTGTCACAAACGAGGACAATGCTGTTATTCTTGGGTTTACTATTCAAAATGGAAAAAGTAAGGAAGGGGGCGGAATCTATATTTTCGGTTCCAGTGCAAATATCAGAAACTGTATTATTAAAGATAACATATCAACTTCTTGGGGAGCCGGATTATATTGTGGTTTTGATAGTGAGTTATTTATCGGAGGAAATTCGATATTTAACAATCACTCATACTCTAGTGCCGGCGGTATCTTGGTAACCGTTGATAGCTATTGCGTTTTCGATAGTATAAATTTAAATAATATTTATTTGAATTATGCAGAAAGAGGCTGTGACCTTGTTAAAACTGTAAATTCAATAATCCCGGGCATTATTCTGGATACATGCACCGTTCTTGACCCAGACACATATTTTATTGTCTCTCTAGACTTAGAGGGCTACCCATTGGACAACTTGAATATTGAGGTTCAGAACAGCATACTTGAGCCCTATGACGGCGACCTCTATGTAAACCCCATAAGCGGAAACGATGGAAACAGCGGAATCACAATGGATGACCCGCTGAGGACAATTGCCTTCGCTTATTCGAAGATATATATTGACAGCCTCGACAAGAACACTATTCACCTTGCCAACGGCATTTATTCCGACTCCACCAACAACGAGAAGCTCCCCCTCAACATCAGGCCCTTTATAATCGTCGAGGGCGAATCACGCAACGGAACCATACTCGACGGGGACAGGATCCCCTACCTGGCCTGTTTAATCAAAGGCAACAACAACATCACCGACTTCGGTTTTAAAAAGATGACCCTAAGGGGCGGCTCTATTCCTGACTACGACAAATATTACAGGTCCCAACTGGCAAGGCTCTATACGGGATGCGACAGGTTCGAGCTCGACAGCATTGCTTTTGTTGACAGCTATGCCTTCGACGCTGCCGGAGTCCTAACGTATTATCAGGCAGATTCGTCGGTCGTGAAGAACTGCCTGTTCAAGGACAATGTCGGCGGGCATTCCATCAGGACCGCCTCGGACGGGAACATAGTACAGTTTATCAACAACTGCATATTCACGAACCAGCAGCCCGACGAGAACGTCCCTCCGAATAGATTAAAAATGGGAAAGGCGATTGACGACGGGGGAACTGGAATGACTATCGTGCAAAACAGCCTGTTTTATAAAAACCCGCGCATGGGAGTATCGCGCTGGGCGTACGGCGACAGTTATTTCATAAACTGCACATTTGCCGATAACTCATGGTATGACAACAAAACCTTTATATATACCGGCGATGCCAATACCCACCTTTATAATTGTATTGCCTGGAACCTTTATGATGTGCCTATTGCAATTGATGCGGGCGAATGGCAAAAAATGTACCACTCCAACCTGAACATCTACAACTCCCTCATCGAGGGCGGCGAGGAAAGCATCTCGACAGTCTCCTCCTGCTGGCACGACGACACCCTCTGGTGCCACGTTTACTACGACTCCACCAACATCAACGCCGACCCAAATTTTTTAGGAATGTGGGGCCACCCATATATGATCTCCGACGGCTCGCCCTGCATAGACGCCGGGACGCTCGCTAATTTGCCGGATTTTATAGAACTGCCCGAATACGACCTGGCCGGAAACCCCCGCATTGTCGGCGACAGCATAGA
>JAJRQZ010000090.1 GCA_024279935.1 Bacteroidota bacterium | reverse complement strand
CGTAATAAAGGCCAAAACCCGGCTTGCGCATTGCGTTCAAAACCTTGTCGCTGGTATGCTCCGGGGCTATTTTAAGCCTCCCCGATACATGGTGGCCGGCCAGCTGCTTAACATATTCGTCGAGGTCGCTGCCGCCTTTTTGTTATGTGAGGGTGAAAGAAGGTCGTAACGGATGCCGCTGCCTATGGTAACTTTTTTTATTTCAGGAACTGCATTTACTTTTTTATAAAGTGCAGTGAGCTCTTTATGCGAGGTGTTGAGGTTGAAACAAATTTTCGGGAAGATGCAGGAAGGCCTCTTGCATTTACGGCATATACCCAAATCGCGCCCCTGCATTTTGTACATATTGGCCGACGGCCCTCCCAGGTCGGTCAGATAACCTTTAAAATCAGGTAGTTGTGCTATCTTCATTACCTCTTTTAAGACCGAATCTCCCGAACGGGAAGAAATAAATTTCCCCTGATGGGCGGAAATAGTGCAAAAACTACAACCTCCAAAACATCCGCGATGAATATTTACGGAGAATTTTATCATCTCGTAAGCCGGGATTGCGCCCCGCTTTTTATATTTAGGATGCGGCAGCCTTGTGAAGGGAAGCTCGAAAAGATCATCGATTTCATCGCTCGAAAGGAAACTATATGGGGGGTTGACGACAATAATGCCATCGCCGGTTTTCTGAATTATGCGATTAAAGCCCTCCAGTGCGTTCGACTCAACTTCTATCGTCTTGAAATTCTCCGCAAAGGCTTTTTTGTCTTTCAAACAATCCTCGTATGAATTTAAATAAACATCGGTCCAGTTTTTGTTCAGGGGTAATTCTTTATGGGCCGGAACAAAGACGGATGTCTGCCTTACAGTGGTGATCTTATCGAAAGGAACCCCTTTTTCAAGAAGGTTTACGACTTCCCTGAGTGGCTTTTCGCCCATTCCATAAATCAGCAAATCAGCCCCCGACAGGGCAAGCATAGATGGTTTAAGCTCATCTTGCCAATAATCATAATGTGCAAGCCTGCGCAAGGATGCTTCCACGCCTCCAATTACGACCGGCACTTCGGGGAAAAGTTTTTTCAATATCCCGCTATAAACCTTTACGGCATAATCAGGACGGTAACCGGACTGGTTGCCTGCCGTATATGCATCATTCGACCTGATGCGCCTAGCAGCGGTATAATGGCTTACCATCGAGTCCATCACACCTGCCGATACACCAAAAAACAATCGCGGAACACCAAGTTTCCTGAAATCCCTCAAGTCGTCTTTCCAGTTGGGCTGTGCCACTATGGCCACTTTCAACCCCATGCTCTCCAATACCCTGCCAATTACCGCATTGCCGAAACTTGGATGGTCGATATAGGCATCGCCCGTAAACAAGATTACGTCAAGCTGGTCCCATCCCCTTTGCTTTACCTCTTTCAAAGTAGTCGGCAGCCACTCTTTAATATCCGGTCGGTACATTTTGCAAAGATAGGTATTAGTTGCTTGCCCAATTTCAAGCGGCTTAATCCAATGGACACCCATGAAACATGTATTGCTCCTGCTTAAGGCAGATTTTTTTCATTTCAGTAAACAGGAGCTTAAATTATTCAATTTTATTTATGATATTTGCCGAAATTTTAAAACAATAAATGATGGAAGAAAATAAAGAAAAGGCATGTTTGGTATGCCAGCAAAACGAAAATCAGGTTCCTTTGGTCGAACTTTCATATAAGAACCAAAAATATCATATATGCCCACAGCATATTCCCGTATTGATTCACAATCCGGGCCAACTGGAAGGCTTGCTCCCCGGTGCCGGCGATTTGCAGGCAGGATAAACAAAAAGGACAGAAGATAAAAACCGGCTCTTGCACTTCAACAGTGAGGGCCGGTTGTTTTATTTCAATGTCAACGTAAAGATTTTTTCAGTATCTTCATGCCCTATTTGTCAAAAAACAATTAAGCATGAGGGTTTGTTATATATCGACCTATCCGCCAACGGAATGCGGGATAGCAACCTATACTCAATATTTGAGCTGCGCTGTCCGCAAGCTTGATAAGGAGGTACACATAGTCTCTCAAATCGGGGCTAAAGGCCATAATGTTTATCCTGTTTATAGCCCGATCGACAATGATATCGCTACCAGGCTGTTTCACGTATCGTCGAAAATAACTCCTGATGTTATCAACGTTCAGCACGAATACGGGCTGTTCGGCGCCGAAAGCGGGGTTCAGATCTTGGATTTTTTATATAGGTGCAAAATGGCAGACCTGCCTACGGTAACTACCTTACATACTGTTTATGAGGAACTTGAAAAACATCAGGAAATCATACTGGGAAGTATATGCAGCAGCAGTTCGGCAATAATTGTCCACGAACCATATCAAAAGCAAACTCTTTGCACTTATTTCCCTGGAATTGACGATAAGGTTCATGTTATGCCGCATGGCGTCAGGGAAAATGTCAGGGTCGAGGATGCCAAGAAAAAACTTGGCCTGGAAGGCAAAAAGGTCCTGTTGCTTGCAGGATATTTCCGCCCGATTAAAGGTTTCCACAAAATAGTGAGGATTTTCCCGGAAATAGCCAAAAAAGACCCGAACATCATTTTGCTGGTCGCCGGTAAGATGAGGGGTTTGGAATACGCCGAATATCAAAGGTATTTCTTCGACTTGATTAACTCATCCCCGGCCTTCGATCAGATACAGGTCTTGCGGGGTCAGTTCCCGCAGCATACATTCGATACTATCTTAAGTGCCGCCGACGTACTGGCCATGCCTTATGAGGGTGGCGCCCAAAGCGGCATTATGGCTCAGGCCGCCGCCTTCGACCTTCCGGTCGTCGCATCCCCTAACCCTAGTTTTGTCAAATATATAAATGATGTAAAAGGCGGTATCATTGCCGACGACGAGGACGAGATAAGCCAGGCGCTCATAAAAATCCTAATGGACGATAATTACAGGGATTCGATGAGAAATGAAATATCAGAAAACAAGAAACCCAGATTATGGATAAATATCGCCAGGGATCACTTAAAGGTTTACGAGAGCGTCATCAATGTGCCTTACGGAAAGGCAAGGTATTTTTATATGCCTGAGGACGATTGACGGGTTCCCCGCCTTGGTATCCGCTTAGATGATTTCAGTATATTTATAAACCGTTGGTTGCAATCCCCTTACCATAAAAATTCCAGTTGAATATTTTCGCTAACGAGAGTACATTTGCACCGAGTTCGTTGTAGAGTCCGGTTTTCTGAATGCTGCTGCTGCCTGTCGGCAGACAGGTGAAAAGTCCGAGAGCAATCATGGTCCGGATGTAAAAAGTAATGAAACCTGTTTTTTGTTGCCTGGGTTTGAATTAAGTGGTGAGTTCCGATTATTCGGAATATCCCGATTGGAATGATTTCAAAGTTAGGGTTACATTCCTGGGAACTCTTTTTATAAACTTTTTGTTACTACTCAGCAGTAGAGAAAAATATTAACTCATTGGTTACCTATCCGTTTTGTCACTATTTTTGTTTGAAAAACACAAAATTTCCGGCAAAACTACTGAGATTTCAAATATATAACCCCACTGAAGCATGGGGCTATTGATAATCAACTTGATGAACCTGCTGAGCAGTAACGATAAATCTTTTGATAATTTATTTAACAATTTCTTTCCGTATTCAGCTTTAATTTTACCTTTTTGTTCAAATTCTACGATATGTTTTCCGGTTTCCCAATTTGAAAGAATAAGTTCATCATTGATTGCTTTAAAAGCCCTTCGTTTTGCTTTTGCATAATTTGCACTTATTTTTTCAATAAGCTCTTTATATTCTTTATTTTCAAATAATTCTATCATTATTACTCTCTCTGAAAAAGTGAGACAGCGTCACACCTTTCTGTTTATATTTACAAATCTACATCCTTTTATTACAATTTCACTTAATATTTTTGGTTTTACTCTGTGATGTTTTTTAGTCATAATACACCACAACGGTGAGTATAAGAATAGTAGCCGATTTCGGAAGTAGGATTTCTCAAGTTACTACTAAATTTTATGTGGGCTACAATGTTCATATTTACTACTATTTCGGCTATTATTTTTATACATTGTTGTGCTTTCGTGCTTTATATTGCAGTCAAGTTTATTGATAAATTAAGAGCGTTTGCAATTAAAACGAAATTCGATATTCGAATGTCCTCTCCATTTTCAATTCTTGAAATATAAGGTCTCTTTTTTCCAACTAATTCCGCTAACTCATTTTGGCTTAGTTTTAATTCTTTTCTTCTGTTTTTAATTATTTCTCCAAAATAGAATGAGAATGCTTCGTCTCTGAATTTCTCACGAGATTCAGTTCCTTTTTTACCAAAT
>JAJRQZ010000089.1 GCA_024279935.1 Bacteroidota bacterium | reverse complement strand
ATCTCGCGCAGAATCTTGATCAATGGGGGGAAATCCTGAAGTTTAAGCTTGCTTAAAAGCTCCTTCTGGGAAAACACATCCTCACCCAGGTTATATTCAACAAAATCATTGAGGACAACCCTTAAATTATGGGTTTTCTCATCTTCTATTTGTTTAAAGACAAAACTTAAGAGAATTGATGTCAGCTGTTTATCCCTGCCAACCTTTTCAAGGAGCTCATCAACGATATCAGGCACTATATCATCGCTATCCAACACGGCCTCGAAATTGGAAGGAAGATTCACTTCGTTGGCAAAAGTCCTGATTATCCTGTGCACAAAGGAATCGATAGTGGAAACTGCAAATTCGTCGTAATTATGAGTAATTGAATTTAACAGCTGTTTGCTCTTTAACGCAAATACATCATCCTTTAAGTTAAGTTGTTGTTTTAAATCCTTTATAAGGAAATCCTCATCGCCACCGGCAGCAAGCTCAAGTGTCTCAAGTATCCTTGTCTTCATCTCGTTTGCTGCCTTGTTGGTAAACGTAATGGCAAGGGTTCTTTTGAATTCCGACGGATTCGGAATACAAAGCTTGAGATACTCCCTGACCAAAGTTGCGGTCTTACCCGAGCCGGCCGATGATTTATAAACAACAAATGCCATTGATATTATATAAAAAGATTATTATCTTAATTAGTGTTTGTACGTTTTTTATACGATTTTTTTTTCCTGAACAACTCTTTCACACTATTGAACTCCTTTCGGAACGCAAGCCCAACCCCCTGAGTATAAGGCGATACCTTATCGTAGTTATTATAATAATACCAAGAGTTCACATTGGAGTGGTTAAATGCCTTCATTATCCACCTACCATCTTCAGTAAGCTTATAGGCAATATCCACATCACCGACTATATTACTGGCATTTTGCCCCGAACGATCATAAGTAACGCCAAAGTTACCATCTATAATAAGCCTGTCGTCGAAAAGCTGGGTAGATAATGCCACCTCGAATTCCTCATTGGTTATATTATCGCCGGGCTTATAGTTGACCCCGATATCGAAGTCGTCGGAAATCTGCGAGAGCATACCGCTCAGCTGGTTGGTAAGTATAGTATAATAAGAAGAGGCAAGGTTGTAGTTGGACGCATTGCTATAGCTAAAAGTGCCCAATACGAGCAAGGAGATCATCTGCTGGTTCATCATAGCCGTATTAGTGGTATCTATTTCGGCATAAACCATGCGTTGCAGGTCGGGGTCCAGGTCGGGCATTGTTATCTCAAATTTTATGCTTGGGTCAAGAAGCTGATTCTTCAGGTTTATATAGCACTCAACATTTACTTTGTTCTTGTATGAAGCAGATGAGTCGAGCGACAGTCCCAGACTGTTGAGGTTTGCCTTTACACGGTACAGACCTTTTATGTTAACGATAGCCGTATATGGGTCCCCGGTCCATGAGATCCTTCCTCCCTTAACTAGTTCAAAACGTTTATTCACCAGATTTTCGATAGTAAAGTTGAACATGCCCCTATCAACAATATATTCGCCGAAGAGGTTAAACTCGCCGTCGGAATTAAAATTCATCTGCAGGTCGCCCGTTCCCCGGGCATCAATATCACCCATATTTGAAGGCATCGATATATTTATCCTTGCTATCGGGCTTATCCCCATCCCAAGGCTGATGTCATATTTAAGCTCATCGTTTTTCTTCAATTCGAGCTCCTTCTTTCGATCAATGTCCAATAAGCTGTCGGCCTTGTGATCTACAAATATTATATAATCCTTATCCGACACTTCCGTAGTAAAATCCAAGGGGATAAAAACCCTGGTCCCTTGTTTGGTGGAGGTGTTTATATCTAGCTTGATATCGTCGGGCTGCCCGGTAATGCTGAGGTTGCCGCTTAATATCCCTGTACCGTAATACAAATCGTTCATCCGTCTTGTTGTGTTGAAGAACAGAAGCTTATCAGTAGAAATATTGACGTCGAGCTCAGGGTTCTTAAAACTATCGTGCTTCAAGAAACCTTTGATCTTGGCTGTGTTCCCGAGGGTGTCGAACAGTATCAGCTTATCGAAACGAAGCATACCCTTTTCAAAAACAATTAAATTCGAGAAGGAGTATCTAGTATTCAGATATTTGATAACCAAACTCGTCTCATTGATTTTAGCATAACCTTTTAATTCAGGCTCGCTCAAGCTTCCCCTCAAGCTAATCTCGCCTGATGCCCTTCCCCTTAGCTCAGAAACATAGGATCGCATAAACGGCTCTACCGCAGGCAGTTTAAAATCATTGAAGCTAAGCTGGACATCCATCATATTAGTATCCCTAAAAGGATAATAATATCCGTTGGCATGAAACATCTCATTCAAGCCATTGTCTTCGCCGTCAATAATCTGGGCCTTCAAGAAGATCGACTTGTTGAGGTTGTCCCAGGTATCCAAAATATGCGCCCGGCCAAGATACTCCCCATTGAAAACAAAATCGCTGATGCGTATGTTCGAAATAAAAGTAGGGTTCTTCCCAATAACGCCAATGTTTATATAACCGTCAACAACACCGTCAAAATCAATATTATACGGGCGCGACAATATGTCGAAGAAAGAAAGGTCCCATTTACTGAAGCTTACTTCAAGAGTGTCATTCCTTTCCCCGATCAAACTCCCTGAAAGCTGAAACAAGGATTTGTCGGCAGAGATGTTGATGTTATTTATCTCCACTCCGTTTTTATGGATCTTGATGAAGTTCGATGTGTCGATAGCCCAATTGATGTTGTTTACGACAAGATCCGATTTATTGATCTTCAGAAACTCAAAAGCACTGTCGTGCTTAATAACTCCACGGATATTTGCGTAGTTTACCAATGTGGAATCAAGGTTACGCCATTTAATGCCATAGTTGAGCTTATTACCGGAAACATCTGCCGAGAACGAAACACTATCCAGACCAAGAACGGTTTTATCGGCTTCGGTACTATCCTTAAAAATAAGCGTGCTCGCAAAATAATTAAAATTCAAGCCAGTGCTTTTTGCCGATGCACTAATTTTATTATCGTTCAAAGCTATACCGAAAAGTTTTATTTCATCGGAAACAGCGTTTAGGCTCAACATATCGTTCTCAAAATCACCGAATAAATCTAATACGCTACCTTTACTTATGTCCAAACCCATAATTAACTGCCTGTTGATAATGGCCCCGTCCTTGATCTCGATATGCAAATCGGCATTCTTGTCCAATGAATCATAACTATTATTGCCTGAAAAATTATAATAATTGTTCAAGTAGCTTAGTGATGTTTGATAAAGAGTGCTGATCTTAAAGTAGCCGCTTAAATCGATGTCGGCTATGGCCGATTCCAGCTTCAACGAATTATAATCCGATGTATCGAGTGTTTTTGTAAGCTTCAACGAATCATAATGATAAACATCGGGGCCAAAAAACATATTCAACTTGTACAGTTTAAGGCCGGCATTCATTTCATCGATATCAAATCCTTGGATATCAAGGGTTAAATTTGAGGACAGCTTAAGCTCCGACTTGTCCCAGAACCCCAGCCCGCTGATATTTGCCATTGCTATTTCGGCATCCATACTAAAGCTCGAACTATCAGCTGAAAAGATAAAGCTGCCGTCAGCCAACAGTTTTTTATCGCCAATTCGAAAATCCGACGTCAGCTTGTCATCAGAATAATTGCCCAAAAATTTCAGGCGTTTCATTTTATTGCCCAAAAAATCCAGCTTGCTGAAAACCAAGCCGTAATTTATGTTCAACATATCCGGATAAACGCCTTTCATATCAATCTGGCTGGTAAAGGATGCATCACCAATTAAGTCAGCTTGACCAATAATTTCCCCAAGCATAAAATCCTTTGCATCGATAAACGACTGCAAAAAAACGCTATCCTCACCCGATTCGTGGTATTTTATTTTGGCGTCAATTTCCGAATCAAGGATTTGGAAATTTATATTACTCTCAAAGTCAGCATAATACCCTGCAAAACCACCTCTCATCCTAATTGCTTCATCACAAAGGCCATCAACAGGAACATCAATATTCTTACCCTTTATTGGAAGGTTGAACGATTCGATATCACATATACTAGTAGTAAAATTCTGAACCCCGACACGGATAAACGAATTAAAAAAATCGGGCAGGCCATTTATATACATATCGGCTGTTATGCTCGTATTCTTACCAAATTCAACAACGATATTATCACCCTTTAGCTTTCTGACTGTGCCCTCGGCACTTCCGCTAAATCTTATTTTGTCGGGCATATCAAACAATATGTCGGAAAAATATCCCAGTTCAGACATATCAATTTCCGAATTGCGAACTTCCGCTATCATATCAACCGAATCGATAAAATCGCTCATGGCGGTATAAGATGAGTATTTGAAATCGAGGTCGAAATCAAGAGTGGAGCTTGCGGTTTGTATCTTTGAATTCCGCGCCATCATCAGCGTGGGGCTTATAGCATAATCAGTGCTCAGGCTCTCGATACTGAAACCGCTCCTTTCATGAGCCTTCAGCATATTCACCCGAACTATCAATGAATCGTTGATAAGGTCGAAGTCTTCCAGAAAACCGTTAATGCCGATAAATTCCATATCTGCATAGTCCATTCCCTTCTTATTGGCATAGGATTGATTTTCATCGAACAGCCGAAAACGCGAGTTGTTGATGCTTATATTGTTGGCCACAAGCTCAAACTCCGACGACCCGACGGAAGAAGAGCCGCTGCGGAGCTCTTTTATGATCATCAAGAAGCCAAAGTTATCCTCGTTTTTATAACGCCCTAAAGTAAAGGAAGCCCCCTGTAGTTCTATATTGCTGAACTTCATACTTCTGACCCAGGGAAATTCGGGCAAGGCAATAAGCTTGTCCACTTTTAATATGCTGCTGTCGTGATGGTCCCAAAGCTCGAGCCCGCTAAGGTATATGCCATCGTAAAAACTAAAGCTTATCGCCTCCAGGCTTATTTTCCTGTCGATTTTTGTTGACATCCAGTCAATTGCCAACCTGGCGGTCAATGTTTGTATCAACGGGCTCCTAAAGAGTATAGTGAGCGCTATCGGCAAGGAAATAATTACCAATAAGAGATAAAACAGAATTCTTGCAAGCCTTTTTTTAATACTTTTGGCGGTCGAATATTCCTTCAAATGAGCATATATATATTAGGCATTGAATCATCTTGCGACGACACTTCTGCTGCCGTTATTAAAAATACTGAATTACTTTCAAATGTAATCGCAAATCAGGACGTCCACAAATCTTTCGGCGGGGTAGTACCTGAACTTGCTTCAAGGGCGCACCAGCAGAACATCATTCCTGTTGTTGATTATGCCCTTAAGCAAGCAAAGATAAAGAAAAATCAGTTGAGCGCCATTGCTTTTACCAGGGGACCCGGATTATTGGGCTCGCTGTTGGTAGGCACCTCTTTTGCAAAGTCTTTCTCGCTGGGGCTTGGCATTCCGATGGTCGAAGTGGACCACTTGAAAGCGCATATCCTATCACACTTTATCGACGACGACACACCAAAAGATCATCCCGGCTTTCCTTTTCTTTGCTTGACAGTTTCGGGGGGACACACGCAAATAGTTAAAGTAGTAAGTCCTTCCGAAATGATCGTTCTTGGAAAAACCATCGATGATGCCGCAGGTGAAGCATTTGACAAAGCCGCAAAAATCATGGGCCTGCCTTATCCCGGAGGGCCTATAATCGATAAACTGGCAAGACTGGGCGATCCGCATAAATTCTTATTTCCCGCATCCAGCATGAAAGGACTCGATTATAGTTTCAGCGGACTGAAAACATCATTCCTGTACTTCTTGAGGGACAAGTTGAAAGCTGACGATGATTTTATCGAAAACAACAAAGAAGATTTGTCGGCATCTATTCAGTTTACGATAATAAAAATGCTCCTGAACAAAGTTAAAAGGACAATAAACGAAACCGGCATCAAGGAAATAGCCATTGCCGGTGGGGTCTCCGCCAATTCGGGCCTGCGAAAAAGCCTCGACGAGATGGCGAAAAAACACGGATGGAAAACCTATATCCCAAAATTACAGTACAGCACCGATAACGCAGCCATGATCGCCATAGCCGGTTATTTTAAATTTCTTGACGAAGAATTTGCCGGTCAGGACGTTACACCTTATACAAGAAGCAGCTTCTAAAACATGGCTTTTGGGGTTTTGTCCCGAAAAACAAAGGATAATTTTTTATTTAGGCAACTTCCATGTTTTTATATTATATGCTGAAGTTTCGCATACCAACACTAGGCCTTAATATATTTGTTATCAGATGGTTATACATTATATAAATTGCTTAGTGAAACTTAGTGCCTTCGTGGCAAGGTGTTGATAATTAGCCACTAAAACTCTAAGACGCTAAGGAAACACAAAGTATGATATTACTTACTATGGAATTTATATACTATTGATGTTCATTATGTTAACACATTTCAATATTTAATAAGTCGCAGGTTGTCAACTGTTTATTTATAAATGCGAAACTTCAGTTATATGCCTGCGAGACTACTTATTTTGATTGATTATAAAATTCCGGTTGTTGCATAAAAACGCTTACGCAAACGATTTAATTTTTTAGTTTTGCGTATTGAAACAATAAATTTTTACCAAATTAATAATTATGGTTAAAGACATAAATAAAATTAAAGAAGCTTTGATCGGCTATGGAATCACAAACCCGGTTGAAATAGTCCATAATCCTTCATACGAACAATTGTACAAAGAAGAATTAAAGCCTGAGCTAACGGGTTACGAAAAGGGCCAACTGACAGAACTTGGCGCGGTCAATGTAATGACAGGAGTTTTTACAGGACGTTCGCCCAAGGACAAATACATAGTTTACGACGAAACAACCAAAGATAATGTTTGGTGGGCCGAGCAAGCCAAATCATCCGACAACAAACCCATTGATCAGGACGTATGGGGAAAAATGTACAAAATTGGTTCAGATGAGTTAAGCGGAAAGCGATTATTTGTTATGGATGGTTATGCCGGAGCCAACGAGAACACCAGATTGAAGGTGAGGTTTATTCTGGAAGTGGCATGGCAGGCCCATTTTATCAAAAACATGTTTATCCGTCCTTCTGACGAAGAAGCAGAAAGTTTTGAGCCTGATTTCGTAGTGCTAAACGCCTCAAAAGCAGTCAACAAAGACTGGAAAACGATGAAGCGCCTCGATGGCCCGGCTTTAAACTCAGAGGTATTTGTTGCATTTAACTTAACGGAGCGAAAGGCAGTTATTGGTGGCAGCTGGTATGGCGGAGAAATGAAAAAAGGTATTTTTTCCATAATGAATTACTATCTTCCGCTTAAAGGGATGGCTGCCATGCACTGCTCGGCAAATGTTGGAAAAGATGGCGATACGGCTATTTTCTTCGGTTTATCGGGAACAGGAAAGACAACTCTTTCCACTGATCCAAACCGCGCCCTGATCGGCGACGACGAACATGGATGGGATGATGACGGCATTTTTAACTTTGAAGGCGGTTGCTATGCAAAAACGATCAACCTTGATAAGGACAGCGAACCCGAGATTTTCAATGCTATTCGCAAAGATGCTCTCTTAGAGAACGTCAGCGTTGACGAGAACGGGAAAATCGACTTCACCGACGGGCATATAACACAGAACACAAGAGTGTCATATCCTATTTTTCATATCGACAATATCGTAAAACCCGTTTCCAAAGCAGGCCATGCTAAAAAAGTTATCTTTTTAACTGCTGATGCGTTTGGCGTTATGCCACCTGTGTCCAAGCTTACAAAAGATCAAACAAAATATCATTTCCTTTCGGGATTTACTGCTAAACTGGCAGGTACCGAGCGTGGCGTAACTACTCCACAGCCAACTTTCTCGGCTTGTTTCGGTGCTGCCTTCCTTACTCTCCACCCAACAAAGTACGGTCAGGAACTGGTAAAGCGCATGGAACAAAATGGTGCTGAGGCTTATCTTGTCAACACAGGATGGAATGGTACGGGAAAGAGAATCTCAATCAAAGATACCCGTGGGATTATTGACGCGATCCTTAATGGCTCGATCGAGGAAGCGGAGACCAAGAACATAGCTGTTTTCAATTTGGAGGTTCCAACCGCCCTGCCAGGCGTTGACACTGCAATTTTAGATCCCCGCGACACTTATGCTGATTCGTCGGAATGGGACAAAAAGGCCAAGGACCTTGCCAAGTTATTCATCGATAACTTTAAGCAATATACTGATAACGAGGAGGGTAAAAGCCTCGTTGCCGCAGGACCTCAATTATAACATTTATATCCGCAAACAGATGCCCGACCTGCCATGGCAAGTCGGGCATCTGTTTTTATACTTACTGAAATCAATTTCGTGCCAGATCAATTCACCTTGAACACCTTTTCTACCTCAGTATGAGTGCCCATTGTTATCTGCAAGAAATAAACCCCGTCGCCCAGTTTATCGATACCATTGCTCAAGCTTACTACCTGACCGGGACGCACATCGGTCTCACCACTTAATATGACCTTGCCGATATTATCGCTCAATCGATATTTAAGGCGATCTGAATTCTTATATAATACAAACATATCCAAATGCTCCGAAAAAGGGTTTGGGAAAACATTTACCAGATCCCTAAAATAAACATCGTCATTCTCGATTATAGTGAGTATCGAAAAAGCCTGCATGAAATCAGGGATGCCCCAACCCATATAGTTGTCGGGAGAACCGGAGTTATTACCGCTATCTTTTAGGGATTCCATTATTTCGCCAGGAGTCTTGTTGGGATGAGCCTGCATTAAGCAAGCCGTCATCCCGGCCATTATCGGTGAGGAAAACGAAGTTCCGCTACCAAAGGTGACCCCGTCACCATCATCGGCGATTGTAGAGCCCTGGCCCTTAGCCATTAAAATTGGTTTTGTCCTACCATCGGCAGTTGGCCCGATTGAGCTAAATTCAGCACGATTGCCATCGCCGTCAACGGCACCTATTGAAAACACGTCAAAACCATCGGCAGGTGCGCCTATCCACGGAAAACCGGGGTTTTGGCCAGAGTTGCCTGCACTATTCACAACCATTATGCCTTTGGAGGCAGCAATGTCGGCCCCCAAGGTAACTACTGCTGTAGAACCGTTCATGTCGTCGTAGGTATGATCCCAAAAAGGATTGTCGAAATCAATGTAACCAAGAGAGGAATTTATCACGTCGGCACCAACGCTATCGGCAAATTCAGCAGCAGACACCCAATTGTATTCTTCTATAACATTTTCAGAGGCCCCATCCTCGGAACGAAGCAACCAATAAGAGGCCTTGGGCGCTGTACCGACCATCAAACCTTCAATATTAGCACCCATGCACGAAAGCACCATACGTCCGTGATAATGCCATGCATAAACGTTATTAGCATCGGTATAAACAAAATCCTTGGATCCGAGTATCTGGTCATTAGCCCACAGACTATCGAAAAGCGGTTGAGTCTTCACAACGTCGTAACCAGCGTCGAGAACGGCTATCACCATTCCTTCGCCTCTAAAACCCTGATCATGAAGCAAAACCCCGTTTAGTTGCTCTATCTGGTTTTGGGCATAACCATAATCATAGGAAGAAATGACTGCCGATTCCTTAATATTATCAGGTTTCAGCTCATCCCCAAAACTCTCATTTTTGAATTTATCGTAATCGCTCGTAACGGACCTATCGTTCATTTTTGCAATACTTTCAACATAAGGCAGTGCGTTTATTGCATCGAGGACCGACTGTTGAGTTGTATATATTGTAAGGCCATTCATCCATCGGGTAGAATTTAATAATTTCGCACCGGTGGCGGCAATTCCTGTAATGTATTGAGGATTAACAGGCAAATCCTGACTTGTGATGACAATGCTATATTTCGCCCGCCTATCAATTGCCCGCTGAGTTAAAAACTCAGATGGATTATCTATCGAATAGGGGGAATTGTCCTTATCTGTAAATTGCACATAATACTTATCGGGAGCAATTTGGGCCATGGCGGCAATCGTCATAGCAAGCGTTAACAAAATAGTTAAAAGTTTCTTCATACATTTATATTTATAATTTACGAAATGCAATTGATTTCTTAGCAACTTAACTGTTTGTCAGTATGTTACATTTAAGATACGTATTGCCTAATAATGACATTGATTATTGACCGGAGGTTGTATCGGCCACAAAAGTATTATTATTCCTATTGGTATCGGGAATAACTTTATCACCAAGTTCGATTTTCATGATTTTTTTCCCGGCATCGGCCGAAATAACCAGGGCCTTTTCGCCACTACTCCAAATAGAAGTATTCTTATATATCTCATCGATGCTCCCATCGGAATATTCAATACGCAGTTTCACCGGAAGAGGAAGCCCGCCATAATTCTCAATAACGATTTCATTTTTGTTGGTCAGTTTTTTTATTCCTAAGTCGGCAACGGCCTTATCGAAGAACCACGGGATATAAAACCACAACAATTTTGTATTGCCGGCGTCCGCCATGGTGGCGAAAAAATCGTAAGGTATGGGATGACGTCCCTGCCAGCGGTATATGTATTCATGCAATGCGGCTTTGAATACAGAATCGCCAATGGCATCCCTCAAGAAATGATATGCCAAGGCCGAGCGGTTATAAGCATGGACCCTATAAGCCCTATAATCAGTAATATTATAAGACAATGTCATTAAACCTGCTTCCTTCTCGCTGCCGTTCAGGTTTTCAAATCGACGGCTGATGCGTTCCATATAATTATTTCCGGGATCAACCTCATCCATCATTTGATATGTCAGGTAGGCAGCCCAGCCTTCGTCCATCCATGCATATTTTCGTTCGTTGGTTCCCATAAAAAACGGGAAATACGAATGAGAGTTTTCATGGAAAAACAATCCTGCAGAACTTGTTTCGGAAGCAGCATCACCATCGTTGGCCATCATGGGGGTTTCCATTCCACCGTTTTGCGTACCATTGCTGAAGGAGGTCATGTGCTCATAAGGAAATGGGACACCGGGCAGTTGAAACGACATAATCTCTATGCCTTTGGCTGCCCATTCAGCCGCATTGGCAAATGTCTTGGGCTTGTCGGGGTAAATCGCATCCACAAACACCCTTCTGTTACTAATTGTGTCAACAATCACGGATCTCGCATCCCAATTATAGTTTTTAGTGGCGGCAAAACTAAAATCGGGCACATACTCCGCCTTAAAGTTCCAGGTATTGCTCGCATTCCTTCTAAACACATTATCGGCCTTGCTATCGCCGGCATTAATTATATTAACAACTTCATCCGAATTCCAGGCCTCATCAATTTTTTTGATGATGTTTTTACTGTAATGCTTTTCGGGATTTTGCAGGTCGCCACAGGCCCAAATATTATAATTATCGGGAACAGTGATACTTACATCAAAATCACTAAAGTCATTATAAAACTCGGTAGCACCCAGATACTCATTCATGTCCCAGCCGTCAATATCGTCGTAAACTGCAATCTGCGGATACCAATATGCGATAAAAAATCTATCGCGGCCATAATTCCCCATTCTTACTTGTCTCTTTTCGGGAACATGAAAATGCCATTTTGCATAAACATGGACCGAATCCCCGGGGTTTATCTTTTTCTCCAGCCGTACAACGAGGTTAGTAGATGTTGGACTAGCAAGCTTCACGCCTTTGTCAACCTTCAAGGAATCGATCACGCAACCATTCCCAAGATCTACATTTCCGATAGACCAACCTCTTGCGTTACCATATTTGAATATGTTTTGATAAAGACGTAGCACTATCCTGTCCAGGGTATCCGGCGAGTTATTAAAATACCATACACTTTCTTCACCGTTAAGAGTGCTGTTTTCCGCATTCAGCGAAGCTGAAATATCATATTCTGATCTGTTTTGCCAATAATTCGGCCCCGGTCTGCCATCGGGCTGGCGCGTGCCATTTTTAAAGGCAAGCCTAACTTCTTTTGGAATGTTGTTTATGTTTTGAGCCAACGCAACGCTTGTTACTGCTGTCGCCGAAACAACAATAGCAATAAAAATAATTTTCTTCATCCCCGTCTTGATTTTTTATTTTTTGAAAAGGTAAAAATAGAAAAAAGACTTAACAATTAATATTGTAAATTTGGCATAGAAAACATTTATTATGATAAAATCCATTAATCCGTTCACCGGCAATGAGATAAGCTCTTATAAGGAATTTACGCCACAAAGGCTGGCGTTGAAATTGGCCGCCTCCAACCAAGCATTTAATTCCTGGAAGGGGACAGCCTCATCGCACAAAGCAAAATCTCTAAAGAACCTGGCAATATTATTAATGGGAAAGAAGGATGAGCTGGCATTCCTGATCACTAGCGAGATGGGCAAGGTATTAAAGGAGTCGAAAGCGGAAATCGAGAAATGTGCTTGGCTTTGCGAACATTATGCCGATAATTCAGAGGCTTATTTAAAGGAAGATATCATTGAGACCGATGCCTCAAAATCCTTTGTAAAATACGAACCACTTGGTGTTATTTATGGTATCATGCCTTGGAATTTTCCTTTCTGGCAGGTTTTCAGGGCATCGATACCGACGATAATGGCAGGAAACACCTTTGTCTTAAAACATTCGCCAATTGTTATGGGATGTGCTATTGCCATAGAAGAACTTTTTCTTGAGGCTGGTTTCCCTTCAAATATTTTCACTAATCTGATTATTGATATCGATAAATCGGATACTGTCATAAAGCATCCTCACGTTCAGGGAGTTACGCTCACCGGAAGTCGCAGGGCGGGAAGTGCTGTTGCTGCCGTGGCAGGAAGGCTCCTAAAAAAAACAGTTATGGAGCTTGGCGGTTCCGATCCTTATATTGTGTTGAATGACGCAAAGATCAACGAGGCCTGCAAAACCGGCATTTGTTCACGCATGCTCAACTCAGGGCAGGTCTGCATATCTGCCAAGCGATTTATCGTGGAAGAAGAAGTATTCGATGATTTCGTAAGTGAACAAAGAAGTTTATTGGACAATCTTAAAACCGGGAACCCATTATCGGGGAAAACCGATATAGGCCCCATGGCACGCCTCGATTTGCTCGAAACCATCGAGCAACAAGTTGACAGGTCGGTAATGATGGGCGCAAAACTTATAAGCGGAGGCAAAATAACAGACAATAAATTCTATGCCCCCACCCTTTTGACCAATGTCAAAAAAGGAATGCCGGTATATGACGAAGAGACCTTCGGCCCTGTTTCTATTGTTATTCCTGCTAAAAATCCCGAAGATGCAATACGAATCGCCAATGATAGTATTTATGGCCTGGGTGCAAGCATCTGGACACAAGATATGGATAAAGCAAAACATATTGCGGATAATATTGAAGCGGGGGCAGTATTCATCAACGGCATGACGAAATCGGATCCCCGGCTGCCGTTCGGAGGAATAAAGCAATCGGGTTACGGGCGCGAGCTGGGCGCAGCGGGAATAAAAGAATTCGTGAACGCTAAGACTATTTGGATAAAATAGCCTCGTTCTTCACACACCTAACCGACATCCCGACTCTTTTACCAGCATAAATAGGGACTATGGAGGCAGAGTCATATTTTATATACCAGCCCACCGCATACAAGCTGTCGTATTCGGTGGCTGACCACCAAAAGGCATACACACCTACATAAACCGACTCGTTATAACCACTTGGCAAGGCTGTGAAGCCACTTTCGGTCGTTGCCCCGACATTGGGGCGTGTGCCAGTTCTCGACACCTTCTTCCTTCATTTTACCACCTGCAATCTTTGCACCTCCCAGATTTTGGATTAACTGAAGCCAGTCGTCGTTAGTTGCTGCATGCCAGCCTTTAGGACATATATTCCTTTCGTCGATGAGTTTTTCCCAAGTAAACGTCTCCCCGTAATAGCTAAAATCCTCAACATTTTTCAAGTTGTTGTCAGCAAATAACTTTTCCAAGCCGTGATCATCGAGATAAGCCGATTTTTTTTTTGCTATAAACAGCTACGCCATTTTGAAAATGCGTTGAATAGGAGTTCTCGGTCAGCCAGGTCTGGTCCCCGATCACAAGAGTGTTATATATATTCCCGTCGTAATCAATAACATGCTTCCCATCACCCTCTTT
>JAJRQZ010000088.1 GCA_024279935.1 Bacteroidota bacterium | reverse complement strand
GATAGTGTTCGGGCTTGTACTGAAAGGAAGCTGTAAACTTATTGCCGATAATATCTGCCGCTGCGATAATTGGTTCCCGCATGACGATAATTTAACAATCAAGTATAACATTGTTTGCGATGGCGAACTAAAACCGCATGCACATATTATTCAAAAATCTATTGTTGTCGATATTGGCAGCATACAGGCAGAAGACTTCGACATTAAAGTCATTGTTAGTAACTTGGCGGGTTTGACAGATGAAATATGCTGGAGATATTCGGAATTGAAAAACGACAATTTGATTCAGTTGAAAATCAATGCTTGAGAGTGCTTGATGTTCTGCTAGTTGCTTGAGTGATATCCTTCCGGTTCCACGTGTATGGTTATTTGTACATTAGGCAGGGCGGTTTTCACTTCCTTTTCTATCAAATCGCATAGTTCGTGGGCTTTGGAAACGCTCATGTCGCCAGGAACCTCAAGATGGAAATCAACCTCCCTGTTAGCTCCCGCTTTTCGGGTGCGCATCATGTGGAATTTATCATCAGACCTTATATGCCTTAAAATGATTTCTTTAATTATCATTTGTTCCTCTATCGGTAATGCATTGTCTGTGAGCGGCTTAAATGCTTCCAGCAAAATATCGTATGCTTCCCTTAAAATATATGATGCTACAACAATAGCCGCTACCGGATCCAAGAAATGCCAACCTGTGAAATAAATCAGCAATAAGCTTAGCCCGACTCCAAGCGAGGTGTACACGTGTGTGCTTAAATGCAGCGCGTCGGCCTTTAAGGCGACTGAGTCGGTTTTTTTTGCGATAAGAAAAATACGTCGGCTTACGAAATAGTTTACGACAGCAGATATAATCATAACCGCAAGTCCTAATCCCAGACCAATGTGGCTTACAAACTCGGAGGGGTTCAATAATCTTGAAACTGCATGGTAGATAATCCACCCACTGGCAATAAAAATCAATATCGCCTCAATAACACCGGAGATATTCTCAAACTTACCATGGCCGTACTGATGTGTGTCGTCAGCCGATCTATCGGAAACCTTTACAGAAAAATAAGCCATGATTGAAGCCAGAAGGTCGATCACGGTATGTATAGCCTCCGATATAATACTAATTGAACCACTAAACAGACCAACTACCAGGTTCAGGATAATGAGCAAGCTGTTGGAATAAATAGATAGCCTGGCCGTTTTTACCTTTTCAGACATGCCATATTATTAAATATTTGTTTTCAGCCACTCGTACCACTTATCCATGCCGTCACCTGTTTTAACAGAAACCTCTATAAATTCTATATGATGATTTACCCTTAGGGCATATTCTTTAAGTTTCTCGATATCAAAGTCGAGATAGGGAAGGAGGTCAGTCTTGTTAATCAAGCAAAGCTGGGAGGTTTCAAACATAGGGGGGTATTTTATGGGTTTGTCTTCCCCCTCGGTAGTACTTATTATCACAACTCTTTTCGACTCGCCAAGGTCGAACATTGACGGGCATACCAGATTGCCTACATTTTCGATCATCAAGACCGAATTGTTTGATGGCTGCAATTGTTTTATGGCGTTATTGACCATGTCGGCATCCAAATGACATCCGTTTCCCGTATTCACTTGGATTACAGGTGCTCCCGCTGCGGCTATGCGGTCGGCATCATTTGTTGTTTGCTGGTCGCCCTCGATGATATAGAAGTTTAGCTCGTTGCCGACTTCTTTTATCGTTCTTTCAAGCAAGCTTGTTTTCCCGGAGCCGGGCGAGCTGACCAAGTTTAATGCCTTGATGTTCAGGGCTTCAAAATAACCTCTGTTTCGCTCGGCAAGCATATTGTTTTTTGACAGCACATCAAGTTCCAATTGTATTTCATGACTGTGGCCGTGACTATAGCCGTGGGAGTGTCCGTGATTATGCTCGTGTGGGCGGTCATGATCGTGCCTATGATGGTTTTCTTCCCCCGGTATTGAGTATTTAATATTTTCTTCTTCTCCGCATCCGCAAGTTCCGCACATAATATTTTATTTTTTGCAATATTAAAAATCAGTGTTGTCGCTATTGTCGTGAAGTGCTTCACAACTATTTGAAATGGTTCTGAATTAGGCGGTAGCCATTGTTTCAGCAAAACATTTCGTATTTTAGCAGTACAAAAATAGTATTGTAACGCCAAATATATACAAAAATGAAAAAAAAGATTTCTTTGCACGTAAAATGCCCGCATTGCAGAAAATCCTTGATGGATAACGACAAATTATTGCACGGGGAAGCAAGTATTAAACTGAATATTGTTAGCCCCGAAGAGCGTGGAGTCATTCATATTTGCTCCATTTATGAATGTTTCGATCATGAATCGAACATTAATTTAGGAAAAGATGATATTATTGATGCTTATTGTCCGCAATGCAATAAAGAATTATTGGTAAAAGAAGAGTGCAAAATTTGCGGGGCGCCGATGATATCATTTGTGCTGACCACAGGCGGCAGAGTTAATATCTGCGCCAGGAACGGTTGTTCGAATCATTATATAGCATTTCAGGAAATTGGAGCCGAGCTTACGAGGTTTTATGAGGAGTTCGGTGAATAGATTAAAGGTGAGAAAGAAAAGCATCAGTCATTTCGATTGATGCTTTTTTATCTCAATCAATTGAGGCGGAAAATAAATCATTATATCCTGAAATTGTTGTGTCCGTTGTATTCTACTGAAAAACAGGAACATACTAGCATATACGAGGTAGTTGTTGACCCGATAGCATATCAATGATCCTCTTGCCCCCTACAACAGTTTCCAGCCACGAGCTACCAGGGTGGGAGGATGAGATCTCACCAATTACCGATGAGTTTCCGCCATGCTCGTTTTTCTTGAGCACAGTCAATACTTTATCGGCATCGTCCTGACTTACAACAAAAACCACTTTGCCTTCATTGGCAACATATAAGGGGTCGAAACCTAAAAGTTCGCACATGCCTTTAACACCGTCGTCCAAAGGCAGTTCGGTTTCGTTAATGTGAATTCCGACATTCTTGCTCTTGGCAAGTTCCGACAGTACTGTTCCAATACCGCCCCTTGTGGCGTCGCGCATAAATTTCACCTTGCAGCCGGTATTCAATACCTCGCTGATCATAGTATTTAAACAAGCACAGTCCGACTTGATGTCGGCCCTGATATTCAGGTCGTTGCGCGCTGCCATAACAGCCATGCCATGGTCGCCTATACTGCCGTTTATTATAATCTTGTCTCCCTCTTCTATATTTTTAGCAGTACTTATCCCAAGATATTCCTCGCCGATGACCCCGATGCCCGAGGTGTTGATATACACTTTGTCGCATTTGCCCCGGTCAACAACTTTTGTATCACCTGTAACCAGCATCACACCAGCTTTTCTCGCTTCATCGGCCATTGTTTTGGCAATAAGCTCCAAGTCCTTTAGCGAGAAACCTTCCTCAATTATAAAGCCGCAGCTCATATATTTAGGTGTCGCCCCCGAGACGGCAAGGTCGTTAACGGTTCCTGCAATTGCGAGTTTACCGATGTTTCCGCCGGGGAAAAAAATCGGATCCACTACAAAGGAATCAGTAGTATAAGCAATTTTTTTGCCTCCTGTATCCAAGATCGCCGAATCGGTTTGTTGCCGCAGATAATCGTTATCGAAATATTTAAGAAAAATACTGTCAATAAGGTCATGACTAAGTTTTCCACCGCTTCCATGCCCTAATAAAATTGTATCATTTTTCATCACCATAATAATTTAAAGTATAATTATCTGTTATACAGATAGTAAGCGGCACAAGACCCCTCGCTGGAAACCATGCATGCCCCAATCGGGTTAGAAGGTGTGCAAACTTTTGCGAAGAGTTTGCAGTCCTTGGGCTTTTTAAGCCCTTTTAATATCTCGCCGCATAAGCAGCCTTTCGGCTCAACCGGCGGCTCAACTTCTACGGGTATTTCCACTTCAGCGTCATGCATGGAGTAGGAATCCCTGATTTTTAATCCGCTATCTGCCAATACCCCAAGTCCTCTCCACCAATCATCGCCATAAGTAAATACCTCATCAAGCATTTGTTGGGCCTTGATGTTTCCTTCAGGTTTTACAACTCTTTTATATTGAATTTCAACCTTGGGCTCGTTGTTTTCCAGTTGCCTGACAAGCATTAGCACCGATTGCATCAAGTCAACTGGTTCGAAACCGCTGATAACGACACCAAGGCCATATTTTTTCGGAATGTTTAGATAAATTCCCTCACCGGTAATTGTGCTGACATGCCCGGGGCCTATATATCCGTCGATTTCAACGCCCTCGACAATTAGTGTTTCCATGGCAGGCGGCATAACCTTATGTGCGCTATACACATAAAAATTCCTTAATCCGGCCATTCGTGCCTTGATAATCCCTGCTGCCGAGGCCGGTGCCGTTGTTTCAAAGCCTATGCCCAGGAAAACCACTTTCTTGCCACGGTTGTGTTTTGCTATCGTTAATGCATCCAAAATAGAATATACTATCCTTACGTCGGCGCCTTTTGCTTTTTCCTGATCCAGGCTGGAACTTGATCCCGGAACCCTGATGAGGTCCCCGTAAGTAGTTATTATTACGTCTTCCATTCCGGAATACACCACCGCCTTGTCGATAAACTCCCTGCTCGTAACGCAGACCGGACAACCTGGGCCTGATATGAGCTCGACATTTTCAGGAAGTAAATGCGGCAAGCCGAATTTTTGTATCGACATGGTATGCCCTCCGCAAACCTCCATGAGCTTTACTTTTTTCGTCGAGATTTTTCTTATTTCCTCAGCAAGCCCAAGTACGATTTTCTTATCTCTGTATTCATCAATATATTTCATGCACATAGTTTTTTAATAAAAAGAACATCATATTCTAGTCATTGTTTTTTTGTCCTAAACAATATGGCTCCCATCTTCTTTTTCCTCCTTATCCAATTGTTTGTTAAGCTCTTTAAACTCATCGAAGGTTCTTAAACTGGCCGCGGCTTCCTCGGCATCCAATTTCTGTATGGCGAAACCTGTATGTATCAAAACATAGTCGCCTATTTTAACGTCCTCGAATTCAATCATTTGAAGGTTGGCCTCGTAATTGGACCCACCAACGGAGCAAGTTGCTATTTCTCCACTTATTTTATCAACCCTTGCCGGAATACTTAAACACATATCTTAAATTTTTACTCCTTATTATATAGTACGGTTTTTACTGTTAAAAAATGAACGGCAAAAGTACATATCTAATTGATATGAAAATGATAAAATAGCAGTTTAAATTTTCAACTGCCTTCTTTTTGCCGCAATCGCTATTTGGCCCAGGGCAATTCCACCATCGTTTGAGGGTATGTTTGATTGGCTGTAAACTTCAAAACCGGCTTTTATCAGAAGTTTTTCAGTCTTCCCCAGGATAATCCTGTTCTGAAAAGTCCCTCCCGATAAGGCAATCTTGGAAATCCCTGTTTTTTCTTTTATTTCCAATGAAATATGTTTGACCATATCAATAATGGTATTATGAAACGACATTGCAATTGTAGATTTGTCAATACCGTTTTCAATGTCATCAATCATTTCCTCGAAGCATCGTTTAAACGAGATAATATCCCCGAAATCATAAGAATATTTCTTCTCTGGCTTCTCGTTTCCGGCTAAAGCTTCCAATCGCATAGGTGCTTCGGCATGATAAGAGGAATTGATGCATGCGCCCAATAATGCGGCAACAGCGTCAAAAAGCCTGCCTGCACTGCTTGTAAGCGGACAGTTAATGTTTTTTGATATCATCGAGCCAACTAAACCGACTTCGCCTTGTGGGATGCCGTCGAACAAAAATGCTTTTTCTTTAACTATATCCTTCCCGAAATAATGGATTAGATAACTCAGCATCATGCGCCATGGATGATGATTTGAGGCATCACCACCCGGTTGCTTGATATATTCAAAATGTGAATGACGATCAAAACCGACCAGGTCGCATATTAAAAACTCCCCGCCCCAGATATTTCCGTCAGTGCCATAGCCAGTGCCGTCGAAACTGATGCCTATAACTTTGTCTTCGACATTGTTCTCTGCCATGCAGGATGCAATATGTGCATGATGATGTTGTACTTTTATAGTCTCTATCGATAGATCATCGGCAAATTTAGACGAAAGGTATTCGGGGTGCATATCGGCTACTACCAATTCGGGCTTAAACCTGAAGAGCTTGGAGAACCTTTTCACGGACTCCTTATAAAACTCCAGCGTTTCCAGATTCTTTAAATCGCCGATGTGCTGGCTCATAATTACTTGGCTGCCTTTTCCTATCGCAAAACAATTCACCAGTTCGGCCCCTGCCGCAAGTATTCCCTCGGTATTAAGTTGCAAATGAACAGGTGATGGCGTATAACTCCTTGATCTTCTGATAATCCTCGGCTTATTGTTGGATACAAAGGCAACGGAGTCGTCGGTGCGGTTGTGTATTCCGCGGTTGTAGGTGATAATGCCATCAACTATGCTGCTGAGGTTTCTTCGTGCCACGCCGTTATCGATTATTATAGGCTCATCTGAAAAATTACCACTGGTAAGTACAAGTGCCGGAATGCTTAATTTTTTGAACAATAAATAATGGAATGGCATATAAGGAAGCATTGCCCCAACTGTGTCCAGGCCAAGAGCCAGTTGTTCCGAAATACTTTTCTTTATCTTTAAAAGTACTATGGGTCTTCGCCAGCCGGTCAACAGTTTTCGTTCTTCACTGGAAACATGCAGGTGTTTTTTTATTTCAGCAATGTCAGAAAACATTAAGGCCAGGGGTTTTCCTTCTCGGTTTTTTCTTTTTCGCAATTCTCTTACAGTTTCATTGTTGAAAGGATCGCAAGCAATGTGGTATCCGCCCATGCCTTTGATGGCTAGTATTTTACCGCTTTCAATCAATTTTGTCGCATTATCAGTTATCTCGTTTATGCCGGTATAAGATTTATTGTCTAGCTCAAGCTTATAGTGGGGCCCGCAGGTATTGCAGGCAACAGGCTGTGCATGAAACCTGCGGTCGAGGATATCATTATATTCCTTATCGCAATCGCTGCATAAAACAAATTCAGCCATGCTGGTTTTTGGCCTATCGTAGGGCAAGTCCTTGATAATTGTAAAACGGGGACCGCAGTTTGTACAATTCGTGAATGCGTAATCAATCCTGTTTGGCTGATACTCCATATCCTTTAAGCAGTTTTCGCAAACTGCTATGTCAGGGCTTACTTCAGTGATCTCGTCGGAACGCGACCGACTTTTAACTATACTAAAATGACTGAAATTCCTCAGCTCAGCTATGTTTGCGCACAGTTTGGAAATATGTGATGCTTGTGGTATCCTGTTCGGTAATGCCTTAATAAAACCCTCGACTTTGTCCTCCTGGCCCTCGACTATGATATAAACACCGAGATTATTGTTTTCAACAGTGCCATTTAACTGAAACTCAGAGGCTAGGCGATATACGAACGGTCGGAACCCTACCCCTTGCACAAGACCCTTGATATTTATTTCTTTAGTTATTATATCCATAAGCAATATTAAACGCCAAAACTAATTTAAAATGGTTATAAATTTAACTTTGTTAATATTTTAACAAAAGTTTTGTTATCTTTGCTGTTAATAATTTCACAGTTAATGTAAAAAGTTTTTCGATCTTAAAAATTTAACAATGAAAGAAAAAATAAAGACAATATTACAAAAGTATAACAACGATCGCGGCCGGCTCATGGATATTTTAATCGATTTAATGGAAGACAGCGGTTATATCGATGATTTTAGTGTAAGCGTACTCGCGGAAGACCTGAATATTTCTGCCGCTCAGGTAAGGGAGACGATTTCGTTTTACCACTTCTTTTCCGAGAAACCAAGAGCCAAGTTCAATATTTACCTTAACAATAGCATAACTTCTTGTTTAAGAGGCTTTAGTGGCATAAAATCCGCTTTTGAGGCCGAGTCTGGAACAAAGTTCGGGGAAGTAAGCGACGACGGTTTGATTGGTTTGTTCGAAACTTCATGTATCGGAATGAACGATCAGGGGCCCGCTGCAATTATCAACGACAAGATTTTTACTAACTTAACCCCTTACAGGGCGAGAAAGCTCATCGAGTCCATTAAAGACGGCAAAACCCTCGACGGATTGGTTTACGAGAATTACGGCGACGGAAACAATTCACATCCACTAATGAATTCGATGGTTTATAACCATATACGTAAAAAATCAATCCTGCTCGACGAGAACTACGAAAGGTTTGATGTGATCAAGAACATAATAAAGAACAGTACGTCGGAAGAAGTTATTCAAATCATCGAGGATTCCAACCTCAGGGGCAGGGGCGGCGCCGGCTTCCCGACAGGCCTTAAATGGAAATTCGGAAGCCGCATGCCTGGTGAGCACAGGGTTATTATCTGTAATGCCGACGAAGGCGAGCCGGGAACCTTCAAAGACAGGGTGATGCTTACCCAGTACAACGATCTGGTTTTTGAGGGCATGGTTTTGTCGGCATTTGCAACGAAAGCCGATATTGGAGTTCTGTATTTGAGATATGAATATAAGTATATGCTCAAGTATTTAAACAGCATTCTTGATGAGATGCGCGAAAAGAACTTACTTGGAAAGAATATCAGCGGTATAGAAGGTTTTAACTTCGACATCAGGATCCAACTTGGCGCCGGAGCTTATGTTTGCGGCGAGGAATCAGCATTGATAGAGTCGATGGAAGGCAAGCGCGGCGAGCCTCGCGACAAGCCGCCTTTCCCGGTTGAAAAGGGATATCTTGGTTTGCCGACTATAGTAAATAATGTCGAAACATTGGCCTCGGCGGTAAAAATCGTTAAAAATGGTGCTAAGTGGTATAGTTCCTTCGGAACCAAGGACTCATTGGGAACCAAGTTGCTGAGCGTTTCGGGTGATTGCCGTTTCCCAGGTATTTATGAAGTAGAGTGGGGGACAAGCATTAGGGAGGTGCTGGAAATGGCCGGTGCCGATAATGTACAAGCCGTTCAGGTAGGTGGTCCGTCGGGAACATTGATAAATGTAAAAGATATTGACCATTTGAGCAAAACAGAGCTCATGAAATGGTATAAGCCTTCCGGGATGATGGCCGCACAAAAGTCATTCGACAGGAAACTGAGCTATTCCGACCTGCCTACCGGGGGATCAATCATTATCTTCAATAAAGAAAGAGACATTTTGAACGATGTGGTGATGAACTTTATGGATTTCTTCATAGAGGAATCATGTGGCTCATGCTCCACTTGCCGCAACCTCCCAAGGATAATGAAGGAGAAGCTTCAAAAGATCATTAATGGCCACGGTGTCAGGGATGATATCGACGACTTGCTGAACTGGGGGAAAATAATTAAAGTAAGCCGCTGTGGGCTGGGTCAGACAGCGGCAAACCCTGTTTTGTCCAGTATCCTTAATTTCAGGCATTTATATGAAGAGCACGTAATGGCAATGACTGATTACGACAATCAATTCGACTTAGGGAAGTCGGTAAGTGCCGCAAATAGTTTTGTGGGACGCAAATTAATTCATAAGCATTCATAATATAATCGTCTTATCATGAGCGAAGAAATAAAATTCAAAATAGATGGCAAGGAAATAATTGCCAAAAAAGGTCAAACTATTGTTGAAGCGGCAAGGGAGAATGGCGTTTACATTCCGACTTTATGTAACTTTAAAGGCGTTAAGCCAAAAGGCAGCTGCCGTATTTGTTCCGTAAAGGTCAACAATAGGTTTATGACATCCTGCACCACCCCTGCATCACCGGGAATGGAAGTTTATAGCAATACCGACGAAATATCGGATCTGAGGAAAAGTATCGTCGAGCTGCTTTTTGTCAGCGGAAACCATTTCTGCCCAGCATGCGAAAAGAGCGGTAATTGCGAACTTCAGGCATTGGCATACAAATACCGTATGATGGTTCCGCGATTCCCATATTCATTTAAAAAGAAAGGTGTGATAGCAACCGGGCCAAAACTTCTTAAAGAACAAGATAGGTGTATTTTGTGCCAAAGGTGCATTAAGACCATCAAGGACGAAGAGGGAAGACGTTATTATGCTTTCAAGAACAGGGGCAACAAGCTTGAAGTTGTCATGGATGAGGTTATGAGCAAGACCATCAGCGACGAGCTTGCAAAGCAAGCGATGGAAAACTGCCCGGTAGGATCGATAATATATAAAGAAATAGGTTTTGCTGAACCGATAGGTACCAGAAAATATGACAAGAAGCCCATCGGCAGCAATATAGAAACAAATTAAATCTGATTAGCAATGAGTAAAAAAATTATAGCCACAACTTCCTTGGCAGGATGCTTCGGATGCCACATGTCGATATTGGATATTGACGAAAGAATACTGGATCTTATCGAATTGGTCGAGTTTAACAAATCGCCGATCGACGATATCAAGAAATTCACCAAACAGGTTGACATCGGCATTATTGAAGGTGGTTGCTGCAACAGCGAAAACGTCGAGGTGCTGAAATACTTCAGGGAAAACTGCAATATCTTGATCTCACTTGGCGAATGTGCCATAATGGGCGGTTTGCCCGCATTGCGCAACGGTATTCCAATTGAGGAGTGCATACATGAAGCATATATCGACGGGCCTACAGTTAAGCTGAACGAAGAAAAGATACTTCCCAACGATGTTGAGCTGCCGATGCTTCTCGACAATGTTTATCCCTGCCACGATATCGTAAAAATCGATTATTTCCTACCGGGATGCCCTCCTCGTGCCGATCTTATCTGGGATGCGCTAGTGGCCTTGATCACAGGTAATGAAATGGATCTTCCATACGAGTTAATTAAATTTGATTAGTAAACAGATAAAATTTTAAAACGATGCCAAAAAAAATCACAATAGAACCGGTAACCCGCGTGGAAGGTCATGGTAAAGTTACCATACAGATAGATGACTTTGGAAATGTAAAAGATTCAAGGCTTCACATTGTTGAATTTAGGGGGTTCGAACGTTTTGTACAGGGTCGTCCTTATTGGGAGGCGCCTGTGTTAGTTCAGCGTTTATGCGGGATATGCCCTGTCAGCCACCATCTTGCAGCGGCAAAAGCCCTTGATGTTATCGTCGGGGCTGGAACCGGCTATGGGTTAACTGCCGTTGGCGAGAAAATGAGGAGGCTGATGCATTACGGTCAGTTTTTCCAATCCCACGTCCTTCACTTCTTCCACCTTAGCTCGCCCGATTTCCTCTTCGGAATCGACGGCGACCCGGCATTACGGAATATAGTCGGCGTGGCACAGGAAAACAGGGAGCTTGCTGTTCAGGGTGTTATGATGAGAAAGTACGGTCAAGAGATCATCTATCATACAGCAGGTAAAAAAATCCATGGAACCGGTGCGATACCGGGAGGAATCAATAAAAACCTGAGCCTTGAGGAAAAAGAGCTGCTTCTTAATGGTGCCGACCCCTTAAATGCCGATAAAATGGTCGAGTGGTCGGTCGCTGCCCTCGATTTCTTTAAGTCGTACCATGCTGCCAATAAGGATATGGTTGACACATTTGCTGCTTATCCTTCAAATCACTTAAGCCTTGTCAGGGAAGACGGGGCCTTGGACATCTATCACGGTGTTCTTCGTGCCGTCGATAATGACGGCACGATTATACTTGATGATGTTGACTATCAGGATTATGACAAATATATCGAGGAGGAGGTCAGAAATTGGAGCTATATGAAGTTCCCGTACCTGAAACATCTTGGCAAAGAAAAAGGATGGTATAGGGTAGGGCCTTTGTCGCGCCTAAATACTTGCGATTTTATCCCTTCACCTCTCGCACAAAAAGAATTTGAGCTTTTCAAGGCATATACGAACGGAAAACCTAATGGTATGAGCCTGCATTATCATTGGGCAAGGCTTATTGAGGTATTGCACTGTGCCGAGATGATTAGAGACTTGCTTAAAGACCCAGATCTTCAGAATGATGATCTGGTTGTCAAGGGCGAAAAACTGCATAAGGGCGTTGGTGTTATCGAGGCTCCCCGAGGAACTTTATTCCATCATTACGAAATTGACGACGACGACAAGATTACTTTGGCCAACCTTATCGTGTCAACCACGAATAACAATCAGCCTATGAATACAGCAGTCAACTTAACGGCAAAAGCGTTCATGAACGGAAAGCCGGAAATTACAGAGCCGATGATGAATGCCGTGGAAGTGGCAATTAGAGCCTACGACCCATGCTTGAGCTGCGCTACGCACGCCCTGGGTCAAATGCCTCTGGAAATGACAATAGTTGATGGAAACAATAATATTATTGATAATAAAATTAAATAAAGATGGAAACTGTAAAACATGTACTGGTTTATGGCTACGGGAACCCTGGTCGCCAGGACGATGCCCTCGGTAATGAGATGGTCTTGAAAATTCAGGACTGGCTTGATGAACATCATCTGAGATGTATGGCTACCGATAGTAATTACCAACTTAATATCGAGGATGCGGAAAAAATTTCGCAATACGATATTGTTGTGTTTATTGATGCTTCGAAGGAAGAGATCCATGAGTATAAATTTGAAAAGCTGACTCCTCAGGAAGATAAAGTAGAGTTTACGATGCATGCTGTTTCCCCTTCCTATGTCTTGCATCTGTCAAAAAAACTGTTCAATAAACAACCGCAAGCCTATATTCTGGGGATTAAGGGCTATGAATGGGAATTGCAGGAAGGTTTGACCGATAACGCCAAATTAAACCTGGAGCAGGCATTCCAGTTTTTGTGCAGGCAGCTGGCAGGCTGGGCATTGATAAAGAAAAATCTACCAATTGGAATGCTCAGCGAAGATAAATGCTGATGCAACCCCAAAAATATTAATCGACCGGGAGGATTGTGTGAAAAGCATCAGATTTGTGCTTTACAAGATTTCAGGTCGTCATCGTTAAAGTTGCGTGATGATGATGTGTCGTTCGGGAGAATGCTACCCATAAATCGCGGTTTTAATGTGTAATTCGGGTTTAACTACCATTTTTATACCGGTCAATTTTATTTGTTTCAAAAAAAAGGCTGCCGATTCGGCAGCCTTTTTGCTTTTGGCTTCAACGGCAACTCGTGAAATACGACAATTTCTCAAGCTTGCCTATCATATCATAGTTTTCGACAAAAACATCCTCGGGAACGTCCAAATGAACAGAGGTAAAGTTTAAGATACCTTTGATTTCAGCATCTACAATAGTTTTGGTTATATCTTTAGCATTTATATTGGGTAAGGCAAGTACCACAATATCAATGCTTTCCTTCTTTAATATCTGTTTTAGCTTGCTTATGTTATAACATTTTATGTCGAAAAATTGCTGTATGGGCTCTTCGCTAAGCCTAAAGGTTGCCGCAATTTCCAGTTTGCTGTGCCCATTGTTGAATTCATGATAAAGTGCCCTGCCCAGGTCGCCGATTCCAATAAAAGCAACCCTGTGCTTATTCTCGCAGTCAATGTTTTTTCCTATCTGGGCGATGAGCTTTTTAATGTTATAGCCTTTATGTACGTCACCGCTAAAGCCTATGAGCATTAAGTCCCTCCTTACATGAGCAGGGTTTATCTTCATCAAGTGTGCAAGCTGGTGCGAATGTATGTAATCCTTGCCCTGTACCGCTAGTAACCTTCTTCTGTAATTACTTAATCTTTCAACAGTGTTCGGAGGTAAGTTTTTTGTCATTATCTTAATTATTTAAGAGTGTATTTTATGCCCGCGTTTACTTTGTAGATATTGTTCCATTTGGAGTTTCGCAAGGGATCGGCATATAATTGTTGGAATGCGGTCGTGAATCCGGGTGATAAGAAAATGGCAACCTGCGGGTTTATCCTGTACGTTAATCCAAGTGATATTTGAACGCCCCAATCGTTTCCGGTGAAGTCCTGTTGCACATTTTCGTTGTTAAATGTTGTTATAGTGCTTCCTGGCACCTGATATTCAGGCTTTTCAAAGTTTGGCGCATGATCAGGATATATATAAAGCTCAGTGCTCCCGTTTTTTACAGCGCTCATAAGTATTGAATAATAAACAGTAACTTGTAACGAAAGTGAGTATTTTTCAGTTCCCTTGGTATATATGAGGCTTAGCGGGATACTAAGGTAATTCAATGAATAATCCAAGTCGGTAAAGTAATAGCTGGCATACGAAACATAAACCGAATCGTTGCTTTGCAGTTCTCCTATGGGCGTTAGATAATCTTGTGAGATGAAGCCTCGTTTGTCGTAATTTAGGCCTATGCGGGCCGAAATAAGGTTGGCTAGAGGATACTCGGCAAAAAATCCGGCATTATATCCCGATTTCCCTTTGGGCAGGTTCGAATAGGCTTGGCTATCAAAGATCGAAGTAAACTGGTACCCTGCTTCAAAACCAATGCTCAGTTTCTTGTTAAAGGTTGTTTCCTGAGCCGATACGTCATTGCTTGAGAAAACAACTAAAAGCAATAAAGCTGAAATAAATATTAATCCTGAACGTCTTTTCATAATTACCATGTGTTCCAAATCCAAATAACGCCTACAAAAATAGCCATTAATCCTATTGTAGCGCTAATGGTGTTAAAAACAATTTTTTCCTTGAGCTTGACGGCTTTCTTTCCGAGAATACCCAATAGCACCGAAAATATAACCATGGCGGTAATTGTCCCCAGGCCAAAGCCCGTAAGATACATGGCTGAGTCGAAATTGCTTGAAAACGTTATAGTAGGCAATATGCTTATGAAGTGGGAAACGCCTGCTAAACCATGAAGTATCCCGATACCAAGCGCTGCGAGGTATGTTTGCTTTTCTACTTGGATATCTGTATGCCCCTGTGGGTGCTCGTGCGTATGTGAGCGTGGGTGGGCATGTTCCAAAAGATGCTGACGCGAGTGGTCGTGACCATGCTTATGGACATAAGCTTTGTTATAATCACTGTGTTTGTGCACGTGCTCATGCTTTTTGAACCTGGAGATGAATAAGCGGCCAACGCCCCATAAACCTATAATAATCAGCATTATGCCAACAAGGCGTTCGCTATGTGCCGATATCCAGTCAACCGGGATTATTTCCCGGAAAAAATAAAATAAAACCCCGATGATCATCATGCCCGCTAAATGTCCTATGCCCCACGACATACCTATCAACCATGGCCTGAATCTGGTGTTTATGGCAAGAGGCCCTACGGCGGCTATATGGTCGGGGCCGGAAACAACATGGATAAAGGCTGCAATAAAACCAAATAGGATTGGAATATTTGAATAAAGATCCTGCATTATTTTTTTCGCAAAAATAAGATTAATTGTTAATTGGTTAACATTGGATCCCGAATTAATTCCCTCTTTATTGATCAAGGAATATATACTGTTACGTGGTTTTATCATTTTTCTTGATAGTTTTGCAGGCATAATGAGAATTAGACCGGATTTATTGGCCTTCCGTCTGGATGGTATATTTATGAGCTCAATCCCGGATATTTGCCTTTCCGTGAATTGTACTGCGCAAAGGTTTGGGACTAAGGAGCTGGGCGAAAGCAAAGTTGTCGGATTCATAAGAGGGGGCGTTAGGAAGTTAGTTCAGGATGCCTTTATTCTTGAACGATCAAGCCAACTGTTCCACGAATCTTTTGATGTTTTTATGGCTTTTTATTCCGGGAAACATTGTAGTCAATCGAATTTATCCGATGGAATGCTAGAAACCCTAGAAAATTGTAAAGGGGGAAAATGGCAATCCCGAGTAACGAATACTATCCTTTCACAAGGCAAATACTAGAATGACAAAAAAAGAAAGATACGAATTTATAATCGATTATTTTAAGAAGAATAAACCTTTTGCCGAGACCGAGCTGGAGTATGGAAATCCGTACCAATTACTTGTTGCGGTGATATTGTCGGCACAATGTACCGATAAACGGGTCAACGTGATCACGGTGGATTTATTTAGTCAATATCCTGATAACGAGAGCCTGGCCAGGGCTGAGATTGCCGATATTTATGAGCTTATCAAGTCCTGTTCCTATCCCAACAATAAAGCAAAACACCTTTCGGGCATGGCAAAGATGCTGTTGTCCGACTTTAACGGTATTGTTCCCGACGATATAGACGAACTCCTGAAATTGCCCGGTGTTGGAAGAAAAACTGCTAATGTCATTGCTTCAGTGGTCTTCAATAAACCGGCTATGGCAGTTGATACTCATGTTTTTAGGGTTTCTGCCAGGATAGGTTTGAGCACGAACTCCAAAACACCCCTGGGGACCGAGAAGCAATTAGTTAAATACATTCCGGCGGAATTAATACCTCTGGCCCATCATTGGCTGATATTGCACGGGCGATATATCTGCTTGGCGCGCAAGCCCAAATGCCACGATTGCGGAATAAGGGACTATTGCAAGTATTACCTGAAAAGCAGAGTATCAAGGACTTTTAAAAAATGATTTATTTTCAATATCATTCATTCTTTTTTCTTATATATTTGTACAAAATCAAAATAACTATGGCAAAACTAAATATAGGGGATATAGCCCCTGATTTTACAGGAGTTGATCAAAATGGCGATACGATAAAGTTGTCGGATTTTAGTGGGAGCAACTTGATTTTATACTTTTATCCCAAGGATAACACACCAGGCTGCACTAACGAGGCATGCGACCTTAGGGACAATTATAAAATGTGGGCCGAAAAAGGATATAAAGTTGTGGGAGTTAGCCCGGACAGCCAGGCCTCGCATCAAAAGTTCGCTGCAAAGCACAATCTTCCATTCCCGCTGATTGCGGATACGGAAAAGGAGATAATAAAGGCCTATGGTGCCTGGGGCCCCAAGAAGCTCTATGGCCGCGAATATGAGGGCTTGTTGAGGACGACCTTCGTTATTGATGGCAAAGGTACAATTGCTCAGGTGTTTGCAAAGGTAAAGACCAAAGATCACACAAATCAAATACTAGACAGTTTAAATTAAAAGATATGACTTCCGATAAAGCAAAAGAAACTGCCGATAAGGCGAAGGTGCAAAAGCTAAAGGCTCTTGAGGCGACATTAGGCAATATAGAAAAATCGTTTGGCAAGGGCTCCATAATGAAATTAGGTACTACCGAAGTTGAGGAAATGGAATATATTTCAACCGGTTCCATAGGGTTGAATACGGCACTTGGGGTTGGTGGAGTGCCAAAGGGAAGGGTAGTGGAGATCTACGGCCCCGAATCATCGGGAAAGACAACCCTTGCCATGCATATTATTGCCGAAGCCCAGAAAGAAGGGGGTATAGCCGCTTTTATTGATGCGGAGCATGCTTTCGACAGGTTTTATGCCGAAAAACTTGGTATCGACATCGAAAACCTTCTTGTCTCCCAGCCGGATTATGGTGAGCAGGCCCTGGAAATCACCGACAGCCTTATTCGGTCGGCAGCCATCGATGTGATTGTTATCGACTCGGTTGCCGCACTTACCCCTAAAAGTGAGATAGACGGGGATATGGGCGATTCGAAAATGGGCTTGCAGGCCAGGCTTATGTCGCAGGCACTTAGGAAACTGACTGCCAATATTAGTAAAACGGGAACCGTTTGTATTTTCATAAATCAATTGCGCGAGAAAATTGGTGTCATGTTCGGAAATCCCGAAACCACCACAGGAGGCAACGCACTCAAGTTTTATTCGTCTATACGGCTCGACATAAGGAGGATAAGCCAGATTAAGGATGCCGACAGCGTAAAAGGCAACAGGGTTAGGGTTAAAGTAGTAAAGAATAAAGTTGCCCCGCCTTTCCGCAAAGCAGAGTTTGATATTATCTATGGCGAGGGTATCTCCAAAATCGGCGAGATCATTGATATAGGGGTCGAATATAATATTATAAAGAAAAGCGGTTCGTGGTTCAGCTATGGCGAAACAAAACTTGGGCAGGGGAGGGATGCCGTTAAAAACCTGCTTTCCGACAATCCCGACCTGATGGATGAACTGGAAAGCAAGATCTACGAGGTCTTAAAATAAAATTGATTTAAAATATCTCATAATATGCGGATAATGAAGTATTTGTTTGCATTCGTATTATTGGCGCTTACTGCGGTTTCATGCGAAAACGATGATAAAACGCAAAAGCAGGATGCGCAATATGCACTGGAGTCATTGAATGAAAAGATAAGTGAGCAGTCGAATGATTTTCAGTTATATGCCCAAAGGGCAACAATCTATTTAAACCAAGGCAAGCTGGATCCCGCCTTCCGCGACATAAACGAAGCGATAAGCCTAAACCCGGCAGATGCAAGCTTATATATTATACTTTCAGATATTTATTTTGTTCTGGGAAACAAGGACAATAGTATTTCTTCCTTGAAAAAAGCAGCCAGCCTCGACATCAAGAATCCCCTGCCCCTGATAAAACTGTCGGAGATATATTTGATGACAAAAGAATACGAGAGATCGCGGTTATATGCCGACAGAGCCATCTCGTTAAACGCAAACGCTTCAAAACCATATTATTATAAGGGTATAGCATTCCTTGAGAACAATGATACCGGCAATGCAATCATTAACTTGAAGATTGCCTCGAATTTGGATACTGCCAATTTTGCCGCAAATATGCAATTGGGGGTGGTGTATTACGAAACCAACGACAGCTTATCGGAAATTTATTTGAAAAGAGCTTTGGCGAACGATAAAGCCAATGCATCTGCAATTTATTATTTGGGCATGTTGTATCAGCAAAGAAAAGATTTTGAGCTTGCCCTTGACACTTATTCGCAACTGTTTGACAAAGAAAAAAGAAGCAAGCGGGCATATTATAATTGCGGCTACATATATTTAGTCGAATTGCAGGACTTAAAGAATGCCGAAACCATGTTTAAGGAAGCCATAAAAAGGGATGCGGCCTTTGTGGAGGCGATTTATAATTTAGGTAGGGTTTATGAGGCAATGGGAAATGATTCCATAGCCCGTCAATATTACGATTCGGCTTTGATAGTGCTACCTAATTACCCTCTCGCCGTTCAGGGTTTAAACAGGCTGGACAATTAATTCCTGCGGCTTGCTGATTTGAAATAGCCCCCTAAACAAAGTTCTCGCGCAATACCTTTATCTCTTCAACCAGCTTAAGTGTGATTTCCTCCAATTTCTCATAGTCTCCGATCAGGCCATCCTTTATTGAGCCGGTTCCTTTGTCTTCCAATGTCTTGGCTGCCGCCTGGGCCGATGGCGCGGCAAAGTTGGCAACTACCCCTTTCATGCTGTGGGCATGGAATTTAAGCTTCGGGAAGTCCAATTCGTCGATACTTCTTTTGATTGTTGATAATCTTTCTTCATATTCATTGAGGAATATATCAAGTATCTCAACAACTATTTCTTTGTCGAAATATTGAAAACTGTCATTAAATGATTGGTTGTCAATTACATTCATAGCAATTATTTTTTGGTTTTTATAAATTCACCCAAGCAGGAATACCTTGTGGCAGTTCCGTCAAGCTCAGCTGCTTTCTTGAAAAATCGTTCATGCCTGTAGAAATATATTTCGGTTTATCCTTTTCGGGATTACTTGCAGTTACTGCTATAACCGGAGTTTCTTTCAAATTACTTTCTTTTTCAATTTTTCTAATTAATATTGTCAATCCCAAGCCGTCCGCTATTAAGAGCTTCATCTTGCCAGGATGTGTTTTGATAATTGCTTACAAATATAGTAAAAACTATTTATGTTGACAAGGAAAGTTGAAAAAAATGTTTTCAAAATGGGAACGAATGACGGATTAGGGAATATTTCCACCTATGATTATCCAATAAACAAACTACCGATTTGGAAAACGGCAAATGAGCTTAACCATGCCAGGACAGTTGTATAAACAGCTAAGAAAAGCGACCATTTCCATTGTCCCGACTCGTTCTTTATGGCCGCTATTACGGCTATGCACGGAAAATAGATTAAAATAAAGATCAAGTAGGATATTGCCACAAGCGGCGAGAACACGAATTGGCCAATCCGCTTGCCGCCGGTATATTTCTCCTTTCGCAGCCTGTCGGCTAAATGATGCCCTGTTATGTCATCTCTATCTGTTTGGTATAATACCCCCATAGTGCTGATGATGATTTCTTTTGCAGCAGATCCGGCTAATAGGCTGACGCCCATCTTCCAGTCGAAGCCCAGAGGGTAAATCGCTGGCTCGATGAACTTGCCGATGTAGCCTATAAATGATTTTTCCTGTTTCAAAGCAGATTTTTCCTGTTCCAATTGTTTTACTTTTGTCTTAACCCCTTCTGTGATGGCGGCATTGCTGTTGGGACTGACTAGTTCCGATATTTTTTTATTATATTCATCATCAATCTGTTTGTTCAAGGGGAAGTATCCCAAGACCCAAACGATAATAGATCCCAGGAGAATGATAGTCCCCATTTTTCGAAGGTACTGCTCACCTTTGAACCATGTTTGCTTTAAGATAGATGTGATGGGAGGAAGCCTATAAGGCGGTAGTTCCATCACAAAAGGAATGGTTTCCACCTTGAACAATGTTTTTTTCATTGCCCAGGCCACGATTCCGGCCAAAATAATCCCCAGCAAATAAATACCGAAGAGCATGGTTCCCTGATAGCTGTCGAAAAGGCGGAAATGATCAGTATGTAAACCGGATAGCGGGCGGAACAGCTCATGAACGGAATAATCAGCATTGTCTTGATGCGGTCGGCCTTGCTTTCTATCGTCCTGGTGGCCATTATCGCAGGTACATTGCAGCCAAATCCCATCAGCATAGGCACAAACGATTTTCCGTGCAGGCCAATTTTGTGCATTAGCTTATCAACTATAAACGCAACCCTGGCCATATAACCTGTAGCCTCCATCAAAGTTATAAAGAAAAAGAGGATAAGTATGTTCGGCAGGAAAACTATAACACCGCCAACGCCCCCCAGGATGCCATCGACTATCATGTCCCTGAGCATTCCTTCGGGTAGGAATTTCGATAATAATTCCCCGCTCAGGTCAACAAGTCCCTGTATCCAGGCCATAGGATAATTTCCAAGCAAAAAAGTGGTCTGGAACATTATCCACATAGCCAAAAGGAAAACCGGGTAACTTAATAGTTTTCCGGTTATAACCTTATCGATACTACGGCTTTTACTTATTTTCTCCTTAATCCTCGATTTTTTGTAGGTTTCCTTTAAAGCGCCTTCGATAAATCCATATTTGGCATCGGTGAAAATTGTTTCGGGGTTTTCGTTCCTGAGCTTTGATATTATTTTTGATTCTTTTAAGGCAACAGAGCGTATTTCTTCCTCGTTCACGCAATCCGAAATCCTTTCAGTCTCTTTTTCATCCTGTTCAAGCAGCTTGATAGCCAGGAAACGGGGAGCTATCTTGGAGGTAATACTTTCATTTCCTTCCTTGTTGATACGTGTTTGGATAGTTTTGATGGCTCTCTCTATCCTGCGTCCATAGTTGATGTGCACATGCCTGATAATAGGGTCTTTATCTTCAAAGGCTGTGATAATCTCATCGAAAATATCGTTCAGCCCCTTTCCCTTTGACGCTATCAGGGGCAACATCGGGATGCCGATCATTCTTCCCAGGGTTTTATAATCAAAACTATCTCCGGTATTAAGGAACTCGTCCCAGAAGTTCAAGGCTATAATTACCTTTATGTCCATGTCGATTATCTGGGTTGTTAAGTATAGGTTCCTTTCCAGGTTTGTGCTATCTAAAACATTTAGGACGATATCAGGGGTCTCATTGATTATATGATCCCTAACATATAGTTCCTCGGGCGTATAGGTAGTTAATGAATAAGTTCCGGGTAAATCTACGATATTGATCTTATAATCTTTGTATTTGAAAACTGCCTTTTTTGCATCTACGGTTATGCCGCCGTAATTCCCGACTTTTTCATGTGAGTTGGATGCGTGGTTGAAGAGTGTTGTTTTTCCGCAATTAGGATTTCCTACCAGTGCTACATTAATGACATTTGTCCTTTTTATCTTGCTGATATTCAAGGATTCCTCCAATTGAAGGCTTATTGAGTATTCGCCGGAATTAATTTTCGTGCTGTCGTCGTGAACTTCTATCAATGAGGCCTCGCTTCTACGGAGCGAGACCTCATATCCCATTATGTTATATTCTATCGGGTCTTTTAAAGGGGCGTTTTTAACGACAATTACTTGTTTGCCGACAACAAAGCCCATTTCGATTATCCTTTTTCGGAAAGCGCCCCTTCCTTTTACTTTCGATATGATAGCCTTTTCGCCACTTTTGAGCCCCGCAAGTGTCATAAAATATGTATTAATAATTTATTACAAAAGAAAGGAAATCATCTTTTGCCAAGAATACCCAAATATAGTTATTTTTAAAAGTTATAATAAGCCGAAAGCGGAACCGGGATGCCCTGCTTCAGCATCGGGATCGTTTAACAAATGATGGAGGCGGATCATAATTTTCCCAATCCGGTAACCCCAATGGGAGGCAAAGAGATTCTTGCATTCAGAAACGGCATTTTCACGTGCGGCAAAAGTATTTTTCTGATAAAGCAAGATCAAGTCCTTCATGTCCTGATAGATATCAGCGATATTCTCGGCAAGGCTTGCCTTCAATGGCTCGGTTTCGTTAATATGCTCCGGGTCTATTGTCCAATATTCATCGTCTTTTCCGAATTTATCGCGCAATAGCGTAAAAATACTTTCCCAATTTTCCTGGGTCACGAACCTTTCATTTGCATCGGGATCCATTACTTCAATCTCAGGGAGCAAAGAACCTTTTAAGTAAAGAAGCGGGCCGATTCTATTTATGAATTCGAATATTTCTCTTTTGGGTCTTTTTTCGCAAGTATCCAGATAATGGCAGAACTCGTTGGCAACCGTGATCATTTCCAATATCGCGCGGCTGATAGTTATGTCTTCGGTTTGATCTGGCATAAATAAAAATTCAATTATTGATTTATACTAGAGGGGAATGGATTTATTAGAGGCCGAGTTCGTCAACAATGGCATCAATTTTATCCTGGAGCTTGTCGTTGACCTTCCCGTAATCAGATATATCATCAAGTTTCCCTTTCAGGCCGAAATAGAATTTTATTTTCGGCTCCGTGCCTGACGGCCTGACGCTGACCTTGCTTCCGTCTTCAGTGAAAAACTGTAACACATTGGATTTCGGCAAGTCGATCGGACTGCTGATATTTGTGATTGTATCCAATGATTTGCCGGATTGATAATCTTTTATGCAGATAATTTTTGAGCCTCCCATAAGGCTTGGTGGGTTGGAGCGGAAGCCGGACATTATTTTCTGTATTTCCTCGGCTCCAGATTTGCCCTTTCTCACGACGGAAACAAGTTTCTCCTTATAAAATCCGTGTTCGACATAAATCTCTTTCAGGAGATCGAGCATTTCTATACCATTATGCTTTGCCCAGGCCGCAGCCTCCGCGATCATGGCACAAGAGATAACGGCATCTTTGTCGCGGACGAAATCACCCACAAGATAACCATAGCTTTCTTCGCCACCTCCAATAAATGTTTCTTTGCCCTCAAGGCTTTTGATCATATCGGCTATATATTTGAAGCCGGTAAGCACATCATAATGTTTTACTGAAAACTTGTTTGCGATATCAACCAATAGCTCGGAAGTAACAATGGTTTTAACGATAAATTCCTTGCCGCTAAGCTTTCCGTTTTCCTGCCATTTGCCAAGCAGATAGTTTATTAACAAAGTAGCGGCCTGATTACCGTTCAACAGCACGAAGTCGATACCGTCCCTAACTGCTATACCAACTCTGTCGGCATCCGGATCTGTTGCCATAACTAGTTCGGCACCAATATCTTTTGCTTGCTTAATTGCAAGTGCCAGAGCAGCGTTCTCTTCGGGGTTAGGTGATTTTACGGTCGGGAAATCCCCATTTCCGAATTCTTCGGCCTGCTCTCTTACTATATGGACATTCGTGAAGCCGAATTCCTTTAGTGCCTGTGGTACCAGTTTCACTCCCGTACCATGAATCGGGGTATAAACTATTTTAAAATCATTTTGCTCTTTGATTATTTCGGGTGAGAGGGATAGTGCTTTTATGCGCTCGATGTAAATATTGTCGAAGTAGTCGCTTATAATTTCTATTAAGTCCTTGTTGCCGTTAAAATTGACCTCGTCGATATTTTCAATTTTATTTACCTCGCTTATAACATTTTTATCATGGGGGCTGATAACTTGCCCGCCATCATCCCAATAGGCTTTATAGCCATTATATTCCTTGGGGTTATGCGATGCCGTCAAGACGATTCCCCCTTGGCATTTAAATTCACGGATGGCGAACGAGAGCTCGGGTGTTGGTTTTAAATTCTCGAACAAAAACACTTTAATTCCGTTGGCCGAGAATACGTCGGCAGCTATTTGAGCAAAATATTTTGAATTGTTCCTGCTGTCGTAGCCAATGGCCACTTTAATCTGTTCAAGTTCCGGGAAGTTGATTTTAAGGTAGTTGCTGAACCCCTGGGTTGCCGAGCCTACGGTATATTTGTTCATCCTGTTCGAGCCGACTCCCATTATTCCCCTCAGGCCGCCTGTACCGAATTCCAGATCCCTATAAAAAGATTCGGTAAGTTCTTCAGGATTGTTTTTAATTAAATCCCTAACGGTATTTTTTGTTTCATCGTCATAATTACCCTTGAGCCATGTATTGGCCTTGTCCAGGACATTTTTATCGATTTGTGCGCTCATAGCATATTGGTATTAAATTCTACTAATCATAAGTTTCAGGCTGTCAAGCCAGTATGGTATTTCTATATTGAAGTCGGAAATTATTTTTGCCTTGTTCAAAACACTATAAAACGGCCTTGGCGCCTTGGCCGGGAAATCCTTCGATTCAATTGCCATGACCTTGCAACTGATATTTCCCAATTCCATTATGGCCTTGGCGAAATCGTACCAGCTTATAACGCCCAGGTTGCTGTAATGATAGATTCCAGTTTTGCTGCTATCTATGGTTGCCATTATGGCCAGTGCCAGGTCAGCGGCAAAAGTAGGAGTGCCTATTTGATCCACGACAACACCAAGTTCGTCTCTTTCATTTCCCAGGCGTATCATCGTTTTAACAAAGTTGTTCCCGTAATTGGAATAAAGCCATGATGTACGGATTATGACATGGTTGTCCAGATTGTCGCTAACTGATTTCTCTCCGGCGAGTTTAGTCAACCCATAATATGAATTTGGCGATGGTTCATCATTTTCTGAATAAGGCATAAAATTATTACCGTCGAAAACATAATCGGTTGAGATATGTACCAGTCTGACATTGAGCTTATTGCATGATTTGGCCAATATGCCCGGGGCTTTAGAGTTTACCGACATGGCAAGTTCCCTGTCGTCTTCAGCCTTGTCAACGGCGGTATAGGCAGCACAATTCACACAAGCATCAATAGAGTTTTCCGATATAAATTCTCCGACTTTATCTTTTTTTGTTAAGTCAAGCTCTTCTATATCCGTAAAATAAAAGCTATGTTGACTATAATTGCCGCTAATGGCCTTTATTTCGCTGCCCAGTTGGCCATTGCTACCTGTTACTAGAATATTAGCCATTTTCTTTTAGGAGCTTATCGAAGAAAGTTATGGTTTTGGATAATCCTTCCTCGAGGTTAATTGCAGGTTCCCAATTCAATTTTTCTTTGGCAAGCGTAATGTCCGGTTTCCTTTGTAATGGGTCGTCGGATGGAAGGGGGTGAAACTCCAGCTTGGATTTACTGCCCGTCATCTCGATAATGTTCTCGGCAAGTTCCTTAATCGTGAATTCGCCCGGGTTACCAATGTTTACAGGCCCCACAAAGTCGTCGCCGGTGGCCATCATCTTGATCATGCCGTTAACCAGGTCATCAACATATTGGAAACTACGTGTTTGGGAGCCATCGCCAAAAATAGTAATATTTTGGTTTTTAAGTGCCTGGATAATAAAGTTGGAAACAACACGGCCGTCGTTGGGATGCATGCGCGGGCCGTACGTATTGAAGATCCTGATTATTTTTATCCTTACGTCATTTTGATGATGATAGTTCATGAATAATGTTTCGGCAACCCTTTTGCCTTCGTCATAGCAAGAGCGAATGCCGATGGGGTTTACATGTCCCCAATAGCTTTCGGTTTGCGGATGGACCTGCGGGTCGCCATAAACCTCACTCGTTGATGATTGCAAAACTTTTGCCTTTATCCGTTTTGCAAGTCCCAGCATATTGATTGCCCCCATCACGGAAGTCTTAACGGTTTTTATGCCATTGTATTGATAATGAACAGGTGAGGCAGGGCAGGCCAAATTATAAATTTCATCAACTTCGATAAAGAAAGGCATGGTTACATCATGGCGGATTACTTCAAAGTATCTATTGTCCATCAGATGAACGATGTTTCGTTTTTGACCTGTAAAGTAGTTGTCGAGGGAAATAACTTCATGGCCATCGTTCAGAAGCCGCTCGCACAAGTGCGAACCGAGAAAGCCTGCGCCCCCGGTTACTAATATTCGTTTCATAAGGTAAAGTTTTGTTATTATTTGTATTCGGAGAGGATAAGATGTCTCAGTAAACTATTTTGTCCCTATTCCGAAATATGTAAACCCTTCTGCCCTGACTTCGTCAACATCGTAAACGTTTCTTCCGTCGAATATTACTTTATTAGTAAGAAGTTTTGACATGACGTTGAAGTTAGGGAATTTGAATTCCGGCCATTCCGTGACCAGGAACAATGCATCGGCATCGATAATGGCTTCGTATTGGTCTTTGCAATACTCTATTTTATCGCCCAGGATCCCTTTGGCCTCTTCCATCGATACGGGGTCATAAGCCTTAACTTTGGCGCCTTGGGCAAGAAGTTTGTTGATGATGACCACTGATGGCGCCTCTCGCATATCATCGGTTTGCGGCTTGAATGACAAGCCCCACATCGCAAACGTTTTACCGTTTAAGTCTTCATCGAAATATTTCATCGCTTTTGAGAAAAGAACAAATTTTTGACGTTCGTTAACTCTTTCTACCGCTTTCAGCACCTCAAGGCTATAGCCGAAGTCGTCCGATGTCTTTATTAAGGCTTTTACGTCTTTTGGGAAGCAAGACCCACCATAACCGGTGCCGGGGTAGATAAAGTATCTGCCTATCCTGCGGTCGCTGCCGATACCTTTCCTTACCATGTTCACGTCGGCGCCAACAATTTCGCACATGTTCGCTATATCGTTCATGAAGCTGATCTTGGTCGCAAGCATGGAATTTGCCGTGTATTTTGTAATCTCGGCCGAAGTTATGTCCATAAAGATAACAGGGTGCCCGTTCATGGTAAATGGCTTATATAGTTTCTCCATTACGTGTTTTGCCTTGTCGGAGTCGATACCGACGACTATTCTGTCTGGTTTTAAGAAGTCGTCAACGGCGGCGCCTTCCTTGAGGAATTCAGGATTTGACGCGACATCGAACTCAATGTCGGCACCTCTTGCGCCAAGAGCATCTTTCATGGCTTTTCTTACCTTCTCCGCCGTGCCAACGGGAACAGTGCTTTTTGTTACCATTAGCACATAATCGCTCATGTTTTCGGCAACTTCCTTTGCAACTTGCAGAACATATTTTAAATCTGCGCTGCCGTCTTCGTCAGGTGGTGTCCCAACCGCCCCGAAAACAACGTTTACCCCGTCAAGGCTTTCGGATAGCTTAGTGCTAAAATGCAGTCTGCCTTTCTGAACGTTGCGTTCGACCATGTCCTCCAAGCCCGGCTCATAGATGGGGATGATCCCTTTATTCAGGTTCTCGATTTTCTTTTTATCGATATCAACACATGTAACATCAATGCCGACTTCCGCAAAACAAGTGCCTGTAACTAGGCCTACATAACCGGTTCCTACTATTGTAATTTTCATACGATTTTATTTTTTTCTGTTTTTAACAAAGTTAAATATTTTTTTTAAACGGGCAAATATATGTTAATTTATTAACAGTACTTAAATTTTATAAGATAAACTCAGGCCGAAAGATTCTTTCAGCTGTAGTCGCGGCCCTTGGGAAACTAAGGTTTTTACGCCATCAATAACCTCATATTCAGATATTAAAGTATTGTCGTCATATTTTAGGTGAAAGTATAACACCGAAGAAAAAAGTTTGTTGATGGTGAACACTATCCTGGTGTCCCAATCAACATCGATGTTCCATCTGTTCGACTTCACATAGTCGGTATAATTGTTATAAAGGCTGAGCGTGCTGCGTAAGTCGATGTTTTTCATCACCTTTTTATTATAGGATGTAAGTAATTTAACGCCCAATTCGCTCAATATGTTTTCGCCGGGAGCCAATATGTTTCCCGAGCTGTCAACTACTGCTTTTTTCACGCCATAAGCTCCACTGTTGGCAAGGTTTTGATCGAGCACCATAGTTAATTTCCCTGCTATGGGACTCATATAAACATGAAACTCCTCTTCGGGCTTGAAATTTAAACCCACAGAGATATTTATATATCCGGGAGCAAGAAAAGTCGAGATTTTCGTTGAGTCGTCAGGGTATTTATAACCGTTGGCAAATTGCGACTTAAATGTGAGCAATCCGGTTATATGCCAGTTTTTGGCCGTTTTATGGCTTATTGCCCATAATAAATCGAACAGGTCGTCGGTTTTTTCGACGCGTTTGTCGATATAGCCTACCAAGCCAAATGCGACTTTTCCGTTATGGTCGAAGGTAAAGCGATCTTTCTTATATTGAAGATCGTATTCAGTGCTTATTTTGCCGGAGAGGGAGCTTTCACCGCCGGAAGCCCAGTTTAAGAAGGCGATTTGGTTGAAAGCCAGCATGTTCAGCGACTTAAACGTCCATGCTTTAGTGCTGTCGGACGAAACGGTATCTGCCGGCTGGACGGCGGATGCCGTATAAAACACCAAAACGAAAAATATCAAGAACGAATATTTTTTCATATTCATAACAAATCAAAAATAACTTACTTGAGCCATTTATCTAACCAATTAAAGAATACCCTTTGCCACAGTATTGCGTTCTGCGGTTGCAATATCCAATGATTTTCGTCCGGGAAATAAAGGTATTCGGCCGGAACGCCCCTTAAGACTGCCGCGTTGAAGGCTGTCATTCCCTGTGTTACCACAACACGATAATCTTTCTCGCTATGGATGATCAGTATGGGCGTGTCCCAATTTCCAACAAGTTTATGAGGTGAGTGGGCATAGGCTTCCTGAGCCACTTTATTATCTTTATCCCAGAAAGGACCGCCTTTGTCCCAGTTCTCGAACCACATCTCCTCAGTTTCGAGATATTGTGCTTCTTCGTTGAAAATGCCGTCGTGGGCAATAAATGCCTTGAAGCGGTGATTATGGATTCCTGCTAGGTAATAAACCGCATATCCGCCTGCACTTGCCCCAACGGCACCCAGCTTGTCCTCGTCAACAAATGGTTCTTTTGCCATTTCATCTATTGCAGTTAGATAGTCCTGCATGCTCTTGCCGTGATAATCGCCGGAAATTTGCTCCTGCCATGCCTGACCGAAACCCGATACGCCCCTGCGGGCCGGTGCCACAATTATATATCCATTGGCAGCCATCAGCTGGTAGTTCCATCTGTAATGGAAACTCTGGCTTAGCGGTCCCTGTGGCCCGCCTTTGCAATAGAGTAGGGTAGGGTATTTTTTGCTGGCATCAAAATGGGGCGGATAGATGACGAATACCTGCATGTTTTTCCCGTCAGCGGTTTTCATCCACCTTTCCTCGGTTTTTCCCATGCTTATCCGGCTCAATAGCTCCTCGTTAGTGAATGTAATTTGAGTTGAGCTGGCTTTCTTTTCGCTAATGGCAAAAATCTCGGTCGGGAACGACATTGTCTGCTTGGTGGCAATCAGTGTCTTGTTGGCAACCGCTATGCTTCTATAATCATGAAGGCCTGTTGTAATTTGCTTAATATCAGCCTTTTTTATATTGTAAACGTATATTTGGAATGCTCCGTGCCAATCGCTGGTGAAATATACTTTTTTACTATCAGCCGACCATGTCAGATTTCCGACATTTTGATCGAAGCCCTTGGTAGCATAAGTTTTTTCAGCTGTTTCCAGGTTCATGATGAACATGCGGTTTTGGTCTGATTCGTAACCCTCCCGCTCCATGCTTTCCCATGCAACATATTTCCCGTCGGGCGAAAATACTGGCGACACATCAAAGCCCATCATTCCCTGACTGATATTTTCTGTTTCACCGGAAACGGTATTATAAAAATATATATCCGAATTAGTGGATAAGGAAGCGGCCTTCCCGATTAGTTTCTTGCTTGTATAGGCTATAGTCTTGCTGTCAGGCGACCAGTTGACCTGCTCGATGCCCCCAAACGGCTTTAATGGCGATTGGTATGCCTCGCCTTCCATTAAGTCAATGTCGTTGCTGATGGTCTTTCCGTCGTAGTCGGCCATAAAAACATGGCTGTAAGTATCGACCCATTGATCCCAATGGCGGTACATCAAATCATTATTAATCCTGCCTGTAGTTTTCGGAAGCCCCTTATAAAGATCCTCGAACTTGCTTTTTAAGGCAGCTTCTTTGGTATAGAGTATTTTTGTTTGATCCGGGGAATACTTAAATCCCGTTACTCCACCGTCGAAATTTGATATTTGCTTTCTTCCGCTGCCATCGGGATTCATCTCATATAATTGAACGCTTCCGCTTTCGGCGGAAAGGAAACCGATTTTCTTGCCGTCAGGCCTCCATACGGCATTAAACTCGCTTATAGCCGTCTTTGTGATTTGTTTCCCGTTCTCCCCATTGATATCAACGAGATATAAATCCCTGTTCCCTTTGTTTTGATTTATCGAATAATACGAAACACCGTATAGGACAGTGTTTCCGTCGGGTGAGACCTCAATGCCGCCCACCCTTCCGAATGCCCAAAGCAGCTCGGGGGTCATCAAGTCGTTTTTAAGTTCAACATCCTGTTTACCAATGATTTCCTGTGCGCATACTGCAAAAGAAAAAAGCAGTAAGGCAAATCCTGCGGATAACTTTTTCATATAATGATTTTTAATGTTTCAATTACCTAGCTCATAAAAAATAAGCGACAAAAATATAAAAGGATTTGGTTATAATCACCTTTTTCTTGTTAATTTGTAAGGGGTAGATTCAACTAGCAAACGCAACTTTATGATTTATAAAATTATAAAATAATTCGAAAGGTTTCTCAAACCCTAGGTTTTTTCTTGGTCTTCTATTTATTTTCATTTGTATTTCTTTTAGGTTTAGCGTGTTATCTTTG
>JAJRQZ010000087.1 GCA_024279935.1 Bacteroidota bacterium | reverse complement strand
TGAGAAAACCCATAATTTAAGGGTTGTCCTCAATGATTTTGTTGAATATAACCTGGGTGAGGATGTGTTTTCCCAGAAGGAGCTTTTAAGCAAGCTTAAACTTCAGGATTTCCCCCCATTGATCAAGATTCTGCGCGAGATTCAAAAAACCCTAAAAACACATATAGAGTCGAATGCAAAAAGGGCAATTGATTTGTTCTCTTCGGTTTTGCTTGTGCAGGATGATATAAGCAACAAGGGAAGGGGCATATATGGGTTTTTCAGCAAGCTTGTTGAAATAAATGATTTAAAGAAGCTGGTCCCTAACGCAACATCAAGGAAAACCGTGGAAAACGATGTGTGGGTAGCGAAAAAAGCAGATGCCTCCATAAAAAACGCAATCGACGGTATTAAGGATGACTTGAGGCAATTGTTTTTTGATATTGTTGATCTGGGGAGCAAATATATCCTTATATATTATATAAACTCTAAAATTTATTCCGTTGCCTTGATAACTGAGATCCAGTTGCTTTTCGATGATTTCGTCGAGCGGACATCAAAAGTTCATATTTCGGAATTCAATAAAAGGATAAGTGAGAATATTGCGGGGCAGCCCGTACCCTTTTTGTATGAGCGCTTGGGGTTCAAATATAAAAATTTCCTTATCGACGAGTTCCAGGACACCTCCGTCCTGCAATGGCAAAACCTGTTGCCGCTTATAGAGGAATCATTGTCGAACAATAATTTCAGCATGCTTGTAGGCGATGCCAAACAGGCTATCTATCGTTTCAGGAACGGTGAAGTCGAACTGTTTTCAAAACTTCCTGCTTTGCTTCGCAATTCAGGTTCGCAACTTGATTTGTCGAGGCAGAAGCTGCTTGAAAGCCAGTATGTGGAGCATCACCTGGAATTTAATTTCAGGTCGGGTAAAAATATTGTCGAGTTCAATAATGAGTTTTTTCATGGGCTGATCGGGCAAGAATCAAATTATGTAAAGGAGCATTACCCGGATTTGGTGCAAAAAGTAAAAAAATCACATCAATCTTATGTCAAGCTGCAATCAATCAAGGAAAAAGATAATGAAGAATATCTGAGAAAACGAAATTTAGCCATCTCCTCCTATGTGGGCAGATGTATTGATGCTGGATTTAAAGCCGGTGATATTTGTGTTTTATGCAGAACAAAGAAATCTATTACTGCAATCGCAACGCATTTGATATCAGATGAGTACGATATTGTTTCCTCTGAATCCCTTTTGGTGTGCAATTCTCCCAAAGTTGGCATGCTGGTGGCCTTCCTTCAAATGCTGTTGAAACCTGACGAGAAATTTTATCTTACGGACTTTCTTTTAAAATATTCCATATTAAATAATATCAACGGGAAAGGCGAGTTTTTGTCTGCCTGTGAAAACAACGATAAGCCCACTTATACTGTTGTTGCCCGATTGTTTAAAAAAGAGGTGAGCCCTGAGATCCTGCTTTCTTACTCTGTTTATGAAATATGTGAGTTTGCCGTCAGGATGATGGGTTTTGATGAGGAGGCGGATTTGTTTGTTCAGTATTTCCTCGATTTTGTCTTCAAGACGATAAGCAGTGGGAAATTCGCTGTAATTGAGTTTTTAGAACATTGGGAAGACAAAAAAATGAAAGTTTTCGTTGAAACCCCCGATAATCCCGATGCCGTAAAATTAATGACTGCCCACAAATCAAAAGGGCTTGATTTTAAGGTTGTAATAGTTGACATGGCATATAATCAGGCGAAGCACGGAAAAACATTTTGGGCCGATGTCAGTAAGCTAAACATACCGAAATTGGGAAAATCGTTGATCCCCCTTAACAAATTGAGCGCGGGGATCGGTTACGACGATGAGTATTCAAAAGAGAACGAAAAGGAACGCCTGGATTTTATCAACCTCGTTTATGTAAGTTTCACGCGTGCATCAAATGCTCTTTTCGCAATTGGCCGCGATGATAATAAGGATGTTTTCGGCAAATTGTTAAAGGATTTTATCAGTTCGCACGAGAATACCGAAGCTGTTTACGAGTTGGGGGAACTGGTTCCTTATATTAATAAAGATGAAGATGATCAGGAGCCTAGGAGAATCAGCCTTGCCGGTATCGCCTCAAGCGATTTTAATAAAATAGTGAAAATTGCCCCTTCGGAAGAAATAAAGTGGGAGGAGCTAGCATCAAAAAGCCCTGAATCCCTCGGAAAGCTCGTTCATAGGATATTGTCGGAAATCGAGTTGGGGTCTGATCTGGACAGAGTGTTGAACAAATATTTGATTTCCGGCTTTGTTGCGGAAAAAGACATCAGTATGCTTGCCAGGTATTTAAGGGGGGTAGTCCTTCACCCGGCTTTAAGACAGTATTTTTCAGGCAATGCGCTGATAAAAAACGAAACTGTGATTTATAACGGGAACACTAAGGTATTAAGGCCCGACAGGGTAGTGTTATTGGATGGCGAGCTTATTGTAATCGACTATAAAACGGGTAATATGGATAAAAGACATATTATACAAATACAGGAGTATGCCGATGTGTTCGCAAAAATGGGATATGATAAAATAAAGTGCATACTTGTTTATATTAAAGAGGAAGCAGAAATAGTCCCTGTCGATTTTTAGCTGTGCGGAATCGTACAGTGCCTTGTCTGAAAACGAACATAATTATTGAAGGTCAAAAAGCAAGCGCATATAAAAGGCTATGTATCAGAACAAATAATTTAATGGCATAATAATGGTGAAAAAATGGAGTTTTCAGAATAATATAAATCAATAAACAAGATCGATGAAAAAGATTATACTTAGCATTATTTCTATGGTGCTGTTTTCGGGGCTGATGGCTCAGGACGATGTGCGACTATTAAGGTTCCCGGCCATTTTTGGCGACCAGCTCGTGTTTACTTATGCAGGCGACCTCTATACGGTTTCTGCCAAAGGCGGCACGGCCCGTAAATTGACCAGCGACGAAAACGCGTATGAAATGTTCGCCCGTTTTTCCCCCGACGGGAAGACCATTGCTTTCACAGGGCAATATGACGGAAACACCGAAGTGTATGTTATTCCTTCAAAAGGCGGTGTGCCTCAGCGCATTACATATACGGCTACCCTTGGCCGCGACGATGTTTCGGATCGCATGGGCCCTAACAACATCGTTATGACATGGAAAGGCGATGATATTATCTATCGTTCCCGCAAACAGTCGTTCAACTCGTTTAAAGGGCAGCTTTTTAGCGTTGACCGTAACGGGGGAATGTCAAAAGAGCTTCCATTGCCAACCGCTAGCTGGTGCTCTTTTTCCCCCGATGGGAAAAAGATGGCCATGAACAGGGTTTTTCGCGAATTCCGTACATGGAAGTATTATAAAGGCGGCATGGCCGATGATATTTGGATTTATGATTTCGATACCAAGCAAACCGTTAATATTACCAATAACGATAATCAGGACATTATCCCCATGTGGCATGGCAACAAGATATATTTCCTTAGCGACCGGGATAGGACGATGAATATGTTTGCTTATGACTTAAGCACTAAAAAAACAGAGAAATTAACTAATTATACCGAATATGATATAAAATTCCCTTCGCTTGGGAATGAGTCTATCGTTTATGAGAACGGTGGGTATATTTACAATTATGTTATAGCTACCGGCCAAACCAAGAAGATAATTGTAAACATTGATAATGACATGCTAACGGCTAGGGCCGAGTTAAAGGATGCATCAAAGTCCATAGGCTCGTGGGCGATATCACCTGATGGCAAACGGGTTGTTTTCGGTGCAAGGGGCGACGTTTTTACCGTTCCGGCCAAGTCAGGCATCACGCGAAACCTTACTGAGTCGTCGGGAGTGCACGACAGAAACGTTGAATGGTCGCCAAAGGGGAAATACATCTCTTTTATAAGCGACAGGACCGGTGAGGACGAAATTTATATCCAAAATCAAAACGCCAGGGAAGAGGCTATTCAAATAACCACTAATTCAGATACTTATAAATATAACCCGATTTGGTCGCCCGACGGCAAAAAACTGTTGTGGGGCGATAAGATGGCTCGTTTGAATGTTGTTGACATCGACACTAAGACCGCAAAAGTGATTGCCGAAGCGGATTCCTGGGAGATAAGGGATTATAATTGGTCGCCTGACAGCCGTTGGGTGGTTTATACCAAACCTGAGCAAGGAACGGTCAGCAAGATCATGGTTTATAGTATGGAGACATCGGAAACACGGCAGGTCAGCGATGACTGGTACGATGCAAACGGAGGAGTTTTCGGAACGGAAGGAAAGTATTTGTTCTTTACCTCCTCAAGGGACTTCAATCCAATTTATAGCTGGACGGAATGGAACCACGCTTATCGCGACATGAGCAAGATATATTTCGTAACTCTTCAAAAAACCACTCCCTCGCCTTTTGAGGCCGTTAATGACGAGGTCAGCCTTGAAAAACCAAAATCGGACGATTCCGACAAGAAGTCGAAAAAAGGAAAAAATGACAAGAAAACAGATTCGGAACAAATAAATGTCAAGATTGATTTCGATGGAATTCAGGATCGTGTAATTGCACTTCCCGGAAAAGCAGGCTCATATTGGAACTTGAGTCCCGTAGGTGATAAGCTGTTCTATAATTTTGCCAAAAGCGGAAGCGGGATGAAGTTCTTGTCCTATGACCTGAAAAACCAGAAATCCACCGAGCTAGGTGATATGGGTTCGTTCGTGATCTCTGCCGATCATAAAAAAATGCTCGTCGGCATAAAGGGTAAATATGCAGTTATCAAGCTTCCGTCCTCTAAGATAAAAGCCGATAAATTTATCGACATGTCAGGAATGAAGGTCATGGTCAACCTAAAGGAAGAATGGTCTCAGATATACAATGAATCATGGCGCCAGATGCGTGATTTCTTCTATGCCCCCAACATGCATGGACTTGACTGGAATTATATCAACAAAAAATACTCCGTGCTCGTGCCTTATGTAAATAACAGAAACGACCTGAATTACGTTATCGGTGAAATGATAGGCGAGTTATCTATCGGACACGCTTATGTAAACGGTGGAGACAAGCCAAAGCCGAAGCGCATAAAAACAGGGCTGTTAGGTGCAAGGATTAGCAAGGATAAGAGTGGTTATTTCAAGATCGATAAGATCCTTGACGGCGAAAACTGGGCCGATGGTGCAAGATCGCCCTTGACAGCCGTTGGAGTCGATATTAACGAAGGGGATTATATTTTGGAAATTAATGGGAAGTCAACTAAAAATGTTGCCGATATCTATCAGATGCTTATCGGGCAAGCAGATAGAAAAGTGGAGATTACCACAAATACCAAAGCCGACATATCGGGCGCCAAAACGAATATTGTTGTTCCGACAGGCGATGAATCAGGACTTTACTATTATAATTGGGTGATGGACAACACGCGTAAGGTTAAGGAGGCCACAAATGGGGAAGTCGGATATATCCACATTCCTGATATGGGACCCGCAGGTCTTAACGAGTTCGTCAAGCATTTCTATCCTCAGTTGAATAAAAAAGCCCTCATCATCGACGATAGGGGGAACGGCGGGGGAAATGTTTCGCCCATGCTCATCGAGCGTTTAAACAGGGAACTGGCACTTTATGGAATGTCGAGAAATAATGGCATAAACACGAAACCCGCTCAAATGATGCTGGGCCCTAAAGTTTTATTGCTCGATAATTACTCGGCCTCCGATGGCGACTTGTTCCCATATCAGTTCAAAAAAATGAAGATGGGGACGCTAATTGGTGTTCGCTCCTGGGGTGGTGTTGTCGGCATACGCGGATCCCTGCCGTTCATTGATGGCGGCGATTTGAGGAAGCCTGAGTTTGCCCCCCTCGATGTTGACGGCCATTGGGTTATCGAGGGTCATGGCGTTGATCCGGACATAGTCGTAGATAACGATCCTGCAAAAGAATATGCCGGTGAGGATCAGCAGCTTAATAAAGCAATTGAGGTTATATTGGAACAGTTGAAAAACTATAAACCTATTCCGTCAATACCCGATTATCCTGATAAATCGAAATAGCAGGAATATTTTACCGAATATAAAAAACCCTGTTGGCTTTGGCCGGCAGGGTTTTTTTTGTATATATTTGTCTAAATCAAAATTCTAACGAAATGGACTTCGACGACATTCACAATTTTACGATCACAAAACTAAACAGCCCCGACGATTATGAGGGCAGGGTAGAGGCAACGCTTGTTTCCCGAAAAGCCGCGGGCAAATCCGGGAAAGCCATTCTTTACGTTCATGGCTTCGTCGATTATTTCTTCCACGATAAGTTTGCCGACTGGGCCAACAGCCTGGGATTCAACTTCTATGCGCTTGACTTGAGGAAATACGGACGTTCCATCTTGCCCCATCAAAAACCTAATAATTTCAGGGATTATAAAGAGTATTTCGGGGATTTCGATTTGGCCCTCAAAGAGATACTGAGTATTGAGGGAAACGAGGAAGTTGTATTATACGGACATTCTACCGGAGGTTTGCTGGCCTCCCTATATGCACATCATAATAATGACAATCAGGCTATTAGCGCCTTGATATTGAACAGTCCATTTTTTGAGTTCAACAATCCCCCGCTATTGATGGCTTTTATCCCCCTTATTTCTGCTGTGGGCAGCTTGTTCCCCGATATAAATTCACCCGAGGGACTGAAGCGCGGCTATGCCGAAAGCCTACATAAGGATTATCATGGCGAATGGAATTTCAGCCTCGACTGGAAGCCCATAGAGGGTTTTGTGCTGAACCTCGGATGGATAAATGCAATTCATAAAGCCCAAAAGGAACTCCAAAAAGGACTTGATGTAAAATGCCCCGTACTGGTAATGTATTCCGATAAGAGCGTTGCCCCCGGCGACTTTAACGAAAGCATGATGACAGCGGATTCGGTCTTGAACGTGAAACATATCGCAAAATATGCTAAGGTGCTGGGAAATAAAGTAAGAGAGAAAGAAATTACGGATGGTATGCACGATCTGGTGTTGTCGCGCAAAGACGTGAGGGAGAATGTTTATGATGTAATGGGCGGGTTCTTAGGGGCTTAGAACCCTGTGCTTACCTTGTTGCCCCAGCAAATCCTTTATTTGCCTGAAAAATGTGCACAAGCAAATTTAATTGGGTCTAACTTAATCGTCACCAACCCTGCCTTCAGGCTGTGCGCCAGGCTCGCAGTAGTTTGTGGCTCGTCAAACCCTGTTTCGTAGTTGCCCAATGCAGTAGTTTCGGACTCTGGGGCAGCAAAGCGGAAAAAGTTAAAAAGCACCATAAGAGTATGCAGCCCCAAGCCTATTGAAATAATTGAACCTACATCTGGTATAAAGGCATTTCCAGTTATTGATGGATTAAGTCCCCATCTTTAACAACTTTACTGCCAACTCCCCAAAAACAAGGGTTTAAAAAAGTGTCAGACACATAGTATGTTGTGTTCGGATATTCGCATAAGTTCCTACAAGAATAGTTACTTTTTTTGTTGCTACTCAGCAGTAGAGAAAAATATTAACTCATTGGTTACCTATCCGTTTTGTCACAATTTTTGTTTGAAAAACACAAAATTTTACGCCAAAACTACTGATATTTCAAATATATAGCCCCACGCTGAAGCATGGGGCTATTGATAATCAACTTGATAAACCTGCGGAGTAGTAACCTTTTCTTAATTGAGTTTTTTCAGATAAAGCATTCAGTTAAAAAAATCGGTTGAACAGGCCGGAGCATTTTAACCGCTTAAAATCTATTTCAATTAAAATAAGAAAGCAATGTGCCGTTTGTTGGTCTAACAAAAAGTATGACAGAAAAAATCATACCTGCCTGCCTGAAGGCATGGGGGGGTTGGCGTGGGGAGCAAAACAAAATACAGGGGCTTTTTGCTTTTTTTGCAAAAAACTTGATTTTGTTTTGTGGGGACTTGGGGCAGGTTTATTATTCGTTTTTCCTTTTATAGCCTATTTGCTTCCTTGGTTGTGGGTTTTCTTGCTTTTCTATTAATTCGTCCAGGTAACTAAATACCAGTTCTATGTTTTTGTCCTGGTTCTCAAGTTTCTTTTTTATCTCTTCTATATCTAGTTTTAAACTTAAATTGTCGGTTAACACTTCTCGTATTTTTGTAAAAATCCTAACAATCTAGATGTTTAATTGTATCGCCCTTTGACTGTTTAAAACACAGGACAGCATTGTCACACCTTGTTCAGTAAAGCAGAACGGTGCATATCTTAATCCCATCCTGTCAGAATTGGAGGTCACAAATTGTGACCTCCAATTTACAAACTCTTCTTTTGTCATTTCAAACATAAAATCATCAGGAAACCTTTCTATGTTACGTTTTACTGCTTGCTTCAATACTTTTGTTTCAACTCCATAAAGTTCAGCCAAATCCCTGTCCAACATTACTTTTTGATTCCTTACCAAATAAATTTTGTTCATTATTATTTCTTCCGGTACTGCTACTTTATTATTGCTCACAATTTTTATATTTGAGTGCAAAGTTAATGTTTTCGTTTTTTTTTCAAGGCCATAATCTGCAAGCTTAAAAATTATTTCGACGGATGGAACTTCCCCAACTGCTCTTTAAGTTCGTCAAGATTTGCTCTTACATATATTTGGGTACTGACGATGTTGTTATGCCCTGCCATATACTGGACTTTACAGATATTTTTTTCTTTTATCCAAAGACTGATCATACTGCTTCTGACCTAAAAAAACATTTAAACCAAAGATGTTGTTTTCGGGTATAATATGACAGAGTGAGGAAGTTGGATTCAGGAATTCAGAAAGCAAATGTGATTAACACAATCTCAAATGGCAAGGTACGAGACCAAGAGCGTACAGCCACCAGCTGACGTGCTTAAAAAACTGGCTAATATTTTTGATGTGTCTATTGATTAGCTGGTTAACGGCAATAAGTCTGACAAGGTGGAACAAACCATTAAAGATGCCGAACTGATTAAGCAATTCAAGCAACTGGACAAACTCCCCGATGATGAAAAAAAATCGTTACTACTCAGCAGTAGAGAAAAATATTAACTCATTGGTTACCTATCCGTTTTGTCACATTTTTTGTTTGAAAAACACAAAATTTCCGCCAAAACTACTGAGATTTCAAATATATAGCCCCATGCTGAAGCATGGGGCTATTGATAATCAACTTGATAAACCTGCGGAGTAGAAACAAAAAATCTATACTTAAAGTTCTTGGTGCTTTGATTAGGGATTTTAAGGCAAGGCAAACTTATGCCATAGATATTCACAAACATCAATGCAACTGCCACCCGATCAGTCAAATATATGTTTTTTAGCAAAGTATCTTATTCAAATAGTTCCTGTATCAGTAGAAACATTTTTCTACTAATCTGGCAGTTCGATGAATCAGTATTTGTCATAAAACATTTTAGCATAATTGCCTAAGGGGCCGACTATTACTGCGAAAGAAGCTTTGCTTTTGCATATATGCGGACGAATTCCTTATCGCACATATTGTTGTACTGTTGTATCCCTCCTACCAAGCAGGTCATATAAAGTACTTGCAAAAGAAGTTTCTTTGCAATAACGTGGGAGTGTAATCTTACTCTTTTTAGTGTAGGCTCAAGAAATTATAATTTCAGGTTCTGTGGTAATAGCTCGTGGAG
>JAJRQZ010000086.1 GCA_024279935.1 Bacteroidota bacterium | reverse complement strand
ATTATTTAGATGAATACACTTTTAGGTACAATAGACGAAAATCAAATAGCAGGGGACTACTTTTTCAAAGAATAATTGAACAAGGGGTCTTACATGAACCTGTTGAATATAAATCTATTAAGCGTATGTGACATGTGCATACCCCAGAAAATTTATTATTTCTTGTATCATAATTCCTTGTTGCTATTTTTATTTAAAACAACTTCCCCAAATCCAAAGCCCAAAGCGTTCATGCTTCCGAAGCCGGCGTTAAGGCCTATTTCGATAAGCTCAGGGGGGCTTGCAGCCTGAAATCGAAATAATAGCCTTTTACTTCGGTCTGGTCGGGCTGAAAGGCCTTTATTGTCTGCTTGCCCGACCTCGATTTTAAGCTGACTGGCTCGAAAACAAGCTCGTTTGCGTCTATGCTGTTCTTGTTGCATAAAGCGTATTTGTCGAGCAGGTTCTTGACAAACAGTCTTTTGAACTCATGATGGAAAGGTGGGATATGCTCCTCGTACTTTTGCCCTTCGTTTTTTAAGCCGATTACTATTGGTGTTGTCGCCCTTACGAATGCATTAGCATGACCCCCGGCTGCTGCCTTTATTGTATATGGCACGGCTTCAATAGTTTCCACTTGCATTTCCACTCCCGATACCTTGTCGCCGATAAAGGCCTTTTGGTCTTTAAAAAGACCAGTCACGAATTTCTCGCTTTGCTCAGGCAGCTGAAAGGCAATGCTTAAACTGGCGTTTCTCGACCAAGTCATCATCCTGTCGCTATTTGGTATGGTCTTAACCTTTTTCTGCTCGCGCAAGAAATTAGATTTTTCACGGTTGAGGATCTTCCATGTGTTTTTTGGGAAGTAAATTTTAGAAAATGTGAACAACTTGAACGTTTTGCCGTTTTCTAAGATATAGCCCTCATCATGCAACGATTTGGTGAACTCGGCATCGGCATTAGCCAACACCTTATATATTCAGGTGCTTATGGGATATTGGTAATTCAAAGGCAAATACTGTCTGTCGCCACTTAATTTGAACTTTAGTTTCAATATCATTCTTACGGGTTTATGTAGTTCGCAAGTTAACAATAAAACAAATGGATTCTATTCTTAATTTATATAAACTTGATTATTCATTGCCTTTTCCTACTATATACCGGCCTCCCAAAGCAAGAGGCCGGCATAAGGAATAATATTAGTAATTGTTAGTGGTGGAAGCCTTGACTTCCCTTAGTTAAGCTGTAGTGCCACTTTCATTAAATGACAAGGCAAACCTAACTACAATGTTTTAAAAAAAAATGGCTGTTTACTGCCATTAAACTCAAAGGCCAAAATTTAGAAACATTCTAAATTAGGGAACGGGCGATTCGTGAATAACTGAATTTCTTTCATAAGCTTTCTCCCTTATTGTGGCATTCTGCCATTCTGTTGAACCAATGACGAATCAGTACAAGAAATGCTTGTTGTTTATTCCTACATCCGCACAGCTGGCTTTATCATTGGCAAAACGCTATTTACGCCTTTTGCGACCACGTTTGTTCATGTTCTTGTCTCCTCTGGTTTGTGCGTTCTTATATTTTTTCTTCTTGAAGAGATAGGAGCCGCCTTGGTTGGTTTTTTTGTTTTTATCGAGTTTGTCGTGAAACGCATCGCCCTTATCTTTAGGTATTTTAGTCATGGGAGGAAGCACAAGCTCGTCGGGTTTCGGTTTTTCGTCGGGGCTCAGCTCCTTTGATATCTCCACCCCCACAGGGAATTTGATCACAGGGACTTTATAGCCCATCAACAATTCGATGGCGTTTTTTCGGTCTATTTCACTTTCGGTATAAAACAATATGGAATGCCCTTGTTTCTCGGCACGTCCGGTCCTGCCTATCCTGTGCAAATAGTTTTCGGCGAACATAGGAGTATCGAAGTTTATAACATACTTAATATCAGTAATGTCCATGCCTCTGGCAATAACATCGGTCGCGATCAGGATTCTTTTCTGTCCTTCCTCGAATTGTCTGATTGATCTGTTTCGATAGTTTTGTGCTTTGTTTGAATGGATAATGCTTATCTCTTTCCCTAGGTCTTCATCGAGGGTTTGGATGAGCAAGTCGGCATTTTTTTTCGATGAAACAAACACCAATGTTTTTGAGAACATCTTTTTGTCGCTCAATAGATATTTTAGCAAATTGGCCTTGGTAAAGAAATTTTCAACCCTATAACATCGCTGCTCGATATTTTCAAGTGGGGTTCCGCTTAAAGCGATGGAGATTTTTGTCGGCGAATGGAAATAACTGTTTATCAATTCGTCAACGTCTTCGGTCATGGTAGCCGAGAACATGAGGTTTTGGCGGCGCTCTGGCAATAGCTCGAAAATGTTTTTCAGCTGATGGCGGAAACCCAGATCAAGCATCACGTCCACTTCGTCGATGATTAGTTTCTTGATGGTTTTAAGTTGAAGCACAGCGCTAACGCCCAGGTCGTAAAGGCGTCCCGGGGTGGCAACAAGTATATCAACGCCTTTAGCAACACTTTGCTTTTGAGTATTTATGTTGGTTCCGCCATAAACCCCTAATATCCTTGTGTTCATGTATTTTGTGTAAGACTCGATCTGGCTGACCAATTGTATGACAAGTTCGCGGGTAGGGGCTAAAATCAGGATCCTAGGGCTTATCTGGCTTGAGAACTTTAAGTCATGAAGCAAGGGTAGCATATAGGCAAGCGTTTTGCCGGTTCCGGTTTGGGCAATGCCCACAAGATCCTTCCCCGACCGTATGGGTGAGAAAGCTTCTTCTTGTATGGGCGTAAGCTTCTCGAAGCCCAGATCGCTTATTGCGTTTTGTAATTGCCGCGACAAGCTCAAATTATCAAAATCATTCATCTAAAAGAGGATTAGAAGCGGCAAAAATAACTAAATAGTTTTTATTTCAGCAATTCCTCAACATCGAACTGTATCGGGAGATTGTGCTCAAAGTCGAAGAGGGTGAGCTTGCGAAGATTATAATAGCTCTTCCAATAGGTCATCAATGATGAGTAATAGCCTTTTTTGGAATTATCGTTATCAATTTGTGCGTTATTTAGTTCCAGAACATCGTTTACCTTGCCTATCATGTATCGTTTTTGGGTTACGTCGAAACGTTTTTGTGCCACGGTATCGGATTTGGCTGCTATCATAAGCTGTCTTTCCTGCATATTGAATTGCATTACTTCGATGAAGATGTTTTGCTCGAAGTCTATTTTGTCCTGATCCACCGCTGTTTGCACCAGGTCCATATTTGATTCGGCCATCTTGATGTTTCCCCTGGCTTTTCCCCAGTCGAGGATAGGGATGGTAATGCCCAGGGTGACGCGTTCTTCGTCGAGGGGGTTTTGATAGGATTTGGGTATGTTGTCGCTCGATTGTGTAAGGCCGAACATCGCGAACAGGTCGGCATCGAAACGCCCGTCCATTTTTGCCTGGTTCAGTTGGCTTTCGGCTTCCAGAATCCGGCGTTGGAAAGCAAGCCCGGAAGAAGTATTCGTTTTTGCCTGGTCGATGGCAGTTTGTGCCGGAACGTTGAAATGCCTTATCTCAGTAGGGGGTATCAGTATTATGTCGTCATTGCTTTTAATCCTCAAATACGATTTAAAAGTGAAGAGTTTGTTCTCATAATCGAGCTGGGAGAGCTCCACTGACGATTGTGCCCTCAAAAGGTTCAGTTCAAGCTGCAGGAGGTCGTTCTCGGCAATTTTGCCAAGAGTATATCTTCCTTTTGCTATGCGGTAAAGGGTGTCGTAATTGGCCTCGTTCTTTTTGGCTATTTCAAGTTCCACCTGAGCAAGCAAGAGCGTAAAGAAATGGTTAAGTGCCGTTATGGCCACGGTCTCGTTGGGTTCGATATAGGTTCGCCGGGCTTCGTCATATTTTATCGGCTCGATAATCTTATCCCATTTATATGGGTTGAATTTGAAAATAGGCTGCGAAATGCCGATGTTTATCATATTGGTCAAATAACTTGTTGTCGAAGTATCGGTCAAGAAGTTGTCGAGGCGTTTAATGCCCGAGCTAATAAAGACTTCCCCTCCCGTAAGACCAATTTTTTGATTTATGGAAAGATCCACTGAATAGTTAGTGAAACTTTGCGGGGTGTAAACCGATGTCCCGTCCTGGCCCTGAACCTCGTTTATGCTACGGTTGATGTTCGGCAAGGTGGCATTTAGCCGCAAGCCCGGCAAATAAGTAGCCTTGAAGGTGCGGAAACTCCAATAGCTCCTCCTGAACCTGTGCTTCGCAATTAAGGCATCAGGCGACTGATCCTGAGCAATCTTTATTACTTCCGTAAGGGTATAGTTCTTTGGTTGTTGGGCCGATACGCTGGTGTTCAAGCCAATACAGCATAATAACATAAGCAATACCGATAAGCCCTGAGTCTTAAAATTCTCCATTATTGTTATCATCAAATTAATTTTAACCGGTTTACAATAATAACTCTAATTTTTGCTTTTTCGTGTTAAAAAATAAAACATTATCGGAATAAAATACAGGCTCAAAATAGTGCCCGGGGACAAACCCCCGATAATTTACGAAGCCAGGGGCAGCTGTAGCTCAACACCTAAACCTGAAAAGAACAACAATGGGCGAAATGCTCAGGTATTCGCCTTTGGTGCAGAACGGGGCATTTTGGTTTGCCCTTGCTGCCGGAACAATGGGCGGGCTGATATTTTCACTTTTTATAATTGTTTTTTACCTGCCGATTTTTGTTTGAGAAAGAATGCGACGATAGCTACTGTTCAACATTCGAGAACACAAAAATTCCCGGAAAGTGTAATAATTAGCCGGGATACAGATTAAAGTGTCGCTAATCGTGCCTCAGGCTCTCAACCGGATCTTGTTCCGATGCCTTTCTGGCCGGAAGCCAGCCGAAAACAATGCCCACCGAGGCTGCAACGCCAAATGATATTGCAATGGAAATAAACGACACTATTGTCAGGATTCCTGTTGTTACCGTAATTACCTTGGCAATTATAACTCCCAGTAAAATTCCCAAAAGCCCGCCGCTGACGCTGATGAACGTTGCTTCGGCAAGAAACTGGAACACGATATCCTTCTTGGTGGCTCCTGTTGCGCGTCGAACGCCTATTTCCCGAATACGTTCCATTACCGAGGCCAGCATGATGTTCATGATGCCGATACCTCCGACAACGAGTGATATTCCGGCAATGGCTCCCAAGACGATATTAAAGATATCCTTGGTTTTTTGTTCCTGTTTGAGCAAAAGCTCAGGTATTTTAATCTCATAATCGTCAACACCCTTATGGCGGCGGTCGAGGATTTGTTTGATAATCTTGGATGTTGCCGAAAGCTGTGACGTTTCTTTTACCTGTACCACTATTTTGTCCAATTGGTTTGCCCCGCCGCCCGAGCCTTCGGTCTGCATCATGGTAACGCTATTGCCGAACCTGAAGGTTTGTGTGCCACCGAAGGAGGCCTTGTTTATTACCGAACGGTCCTTATATCTTAAAAGTAGGGTTTTTATAGGTGTAAAAACATTTAAGTTATAATTGCTTATGCCCATTTCCTCTGCTTTTTCGTTTATCCTCACACCTTCAAGGACACCGATCACCCTGAGCCAGACGGTGCCGCATTTTACATACTTCCCGAGAGCATCCTCCTTGGCAAACAGCTTTGCTTCTATTTCGGGCCCGATAATACAAACCGGCTCGCCTTTGCTTACCTGCCATGAATTGAAGAATCCCCCCTTTTTCAATGTTTGGTTAAACAAGCCGAAAAAATCAGGGCTTACGCCTGAGAGTTCAACACTAAGTTTTTTGCCCTTGCGGATAGCAAGGATATTGTATGTAGCCTCCGAGCTTACTTTCTCGATGGTGGGAATTGATGCTGCCAGGTTCTCGGCATCTTTTAAGTTAAGTCCGGGGGAGAACTTCTTTTTTAAGGTCTTGCCTTCCTCCTCATCTGCGCTCTTTTTGTTGTTGGCATCGGACTTTGGTAAAATAACTATATTGTTTACGCCTACTAGTTTCATTTGCTCCAATATTTCCTGCCGTGCCCCGTTCCCGATCGCCATCATGGAGATTACCGCGCCCACGCCGAATATAATGCCCAGGGCGGTTAGTATAGAGCGCGTCTTATTTACGAAAACTGCCTCAAGTGAAACGCTTAATATTTGTAAATATCTTTCCAATTTTTTCTGTTTTCAGGGATTTGCTAAAATTATCGATGAACATGATTACAGGGCTATAAAATATCAGTGGGGGACATGTTTTTCTTCTTTTTGTCATGCCCTTTTTTTCCGTCCATGGTTTTAACTTTAAGGTCTTCCTTTCCCTGATCGATTATGTCTTCCTTGGAAGTGCCGTCAATCATGAGGGTATCGGTCTTCTCTAGGGACGTTTCTTCTTTTTTGTATTTCTCGACTATTGCTTTGCCCAGGAAATCTATGTCCCAATGGTTGGCGCCCGAAGGTGGAACGAGATATATCTCGTCGCCTTCTTCCAGTCCTGCTAGGATGATGATAGAGGATTCGTTGCTTAAGCCCGGAATAACTTGCCTTTTCATTCCATGGTAATAAACGAAAGAAATTGAGTCGTTGGATGAAACACATTCGATAGGTACAAAAAGGACAGAATCGATGATGTTGGTTATTATTCTGTTTTTTGTTGTCATTGAAGGGCGTAAAATAGAATCGAATCCGTCAACATAAATAACAACTTCAAAAACTTTTGCGTTCGAGTTCTTCATTTGTTCGCCCATGTTGGCTACCTCAAATACCTTGCCCCCGAATTTCTTGCCAGGAAAGGCGTCGATTTCGATTTCGGCCTGCTGGCCCTTTGAAACCTTGCTTATGTCTATTTCGTTAACATAGGTTTTGCTGTTCATTGCCGAAAGGTCAGGAAGCGTGGCTACCACATTGTCCCATGCGCTGATCTGTGCGCCGACACCTTGTTTTTGGCCGTCCCAGCCTTTTTTATAAGTTACCATTCCCGGTTTAGGCGCTTTGATGACGAAATCGCCAAGTAGATCCTTAAACTCATCCATTTTGTTTTGGGCCTTCGACAGGTTTGCTTGTACTTCCCGCATGTCGGCATCGGCCTTTTGCAATTTGAGCTGATAGTTTTTTATGCTTTGATTGTAGGTGCGCATTGTCTTGTCATAATCCAGCTTTACCTGCCGCTGTGTTGCCGGTGGTTCGTAAATCGACTGTTCCACAACTATTTGCTTTTCTTCAAGGCTGAACTTGAGGTTTATAAGCTCATCGCGTGCCGCCCGCAAGGTCATGGTGGTGTCGAGTTGCTTTTGAAGGAATTGTGTCTGTAATTTCTCGATATCAAGTTCCTGATCTTTAATTTTGTTCTCCAGGTCGCTCCTGTCGATGGTGGCCACCCACTGGCCCGAATCTACTACCGTTCCGTCGGCAATTATGTTTTCGATTCGATATTGCCAAATCCTTGCGTTGCGCAGTTTCATGGGGTTCGGCCCCTGGATTTTCTGGCTGCTGCGGGCCTCCAGCTCGCCTGTTGTTGTTACGTCAATTATAAACTGCCCGTATTTAACCGTGGTTTTTATCGATTGCCCTTGTTGGTCGGAGGGTTTAGTGAAATACCATGTTACTAGTGTTAAAACGAGTATCGACCCCAGAAGGATTAAGATATTCTTGCGCTTCATTAATGCTTATTTATTAAAAGTGTAAATGTACGGATTGTTATTATACTAACAACGTTAAAAAATGATATTTTATTCTGTTAATCTTAGAAATAGTCAATTTATAAAATATCCTTTAGGTTTGTGATGCTGCTTAATGTTATGAATTTATTGTTTTTCAATAAGATATCATCAACTGTCTCGTGCTGCCATGTTGTGTGATAAGGAATATGGACGGCGGAAGCCCCGATTTGAAGAGGGGGCAGGATGTCGGATTTTAACGAATTCCCGATCATCAGGAACTCGGAAGGCTTTATGTCGAGATGCGAGATGAGCTTTTCGTATTGTTTGCTTGTTTTGTCGCTCATAACCTCAATATGATGAAAATAAGCAGATAAGCCGGATCGTCTCAGCTTGCGTTCCTGATCGAGCAAGTCGCCTTTGGTGGCAACAATGAGCTTATAGTTTTTTTGGTATAGGTAATCTAGTGTTTGCCTAACACCGCCGAGCAGTTCGATAGGCTTGTTCAACAGGTCTTTTCCCAATTTGATTATCTGAAGGATCTTGTCAGGATCAAGTTTGTTGTCCGTTATTCTCAAGGCAGTTTCAATGAGTGATAAAACAAAGCCCTTGGCGCCATACCCATATAATTCAAGATTGTAGATCTCCGTTTTATAAAGCTCGCCGTTCAATTTTTCCTCAGGCATAAAAACGGACAGTATCCTGCAAAACTCAGCCTCGGTCTCCCGATAATACGGTTCGTTAACCCACAGAGTGTCATCTGCGTCAAAGCTTATTATCTTGAAATTGATCAATTTATTCATCAACAAACAAATATCCACAAGATGCCCTTAAAGCATTCCATTAATGATCATGTCCAGTGAGACACCTTCTGCCTCAGCCTTGTAGTTCCTGATAATCCTATGGCGCAACACCGCCGGTGCAATTGCTTTGACATCTTCGATATCAGGGGAATATTTTCCGTTTATCACAGCATTGGCCTTGGCGCCGATAATCAAGAACTGCGAGGCCCGCGGGCCTGCACCCCAATTGAGATAAGTGTTGGCGCTGGCATGTGCCAATTTAGTGCCGGGGCGCGTTTTGGAAGCAAGGTTCACTGCATATTCCATAAGGTTGTCGGCAACGGGGATCTTTCGCAGCAGTTGTTGGAAGAATACTATTTCATCAGTGTCCAACACCTTGTTTACCTTGGTGTTGACTCCGGTAGTCGTACTTTTTATTATGCCCAGTTCCTCGTCGAAAGAGGGATAATCGAGGATCAGGTTGAACATAAACCTGTCAAGCTGGGCTTCGGGCAAGGGGTAAGTGCCTTCCTGCTCAATGGGGTTTTGTGTTGCCAATACAAAAAACGGGTTGTCGAGCTTATAATTGTTCCCTGCAACGGTAACCGATTTTTCCTGCATGGCCTCTAGCAGTGCTGCCTGTGTCTTTGGGGGTGTTCGGTTTATCTCGTCGGCAAGGATGATATTTGCGAAAACCGGCCCTTTTATGAATTTGAACTTACGGCTTTCGTCCAGTATCTCTGTGCCTGTTATGTCTGAGGGCATTAGGTCGGGGGTGAACTGTATCCTGCTGTACGACAAGCCCAAAACCTCGCCAATAGTGTTTACAAGCAGCGTTTTTGCCAATCCCGGAACCCCGACAAGCAAAACATGGCCTTGTGAGAAAATCGAGATCAATGTGTTTTTCACGGTCTCTTCCTGACCGATAATGACTTTGGAGATTTCTTTTCTAAGAAGTTTATATTTTTCGACGAAGGCATCAACTGCCTCGACATCCGACTTATATTTCATGTGTTTATAATTTTGTAATTAATTGTCATCTAGCATATTATATTTATCATCGGATTTAACAGATTAAGCGGATTTTTGCAGGATAATCATTTTCCTGTGTGATTAAAATTAAACATGGATGTTTCATTTTATACTTTAATTATAATTAAACTGTTTATTGCTCCAATTAGCGTACTACCCATGAATGATTGAAACTGCATCCCTTATACTGGTCTATTATCCTGACATAAGTCTCCTTTGCTTTTTCGTTTATCCAATTGTCTATGACCTTTTGCTTTTTCCGGGCTTCGGCCCATGCTTGTATTTTGGAATAATCATCTTTCAGGTTCGCCTTATGCGGTTTGGTCTTCTTCTTTAGCAGTACTATCTGGTACGCATCTTCCTTGTCCTCGGTTTTAAGGGGTACAGGGTTTGAGATCTCGCCAACTTTCATCTTCTCGATGACGAATGAGATCTGCGGGTCCAGTTGCTCGGCCTCGAAGATGGTGCTTCCCGTATAGGTATTTACCAGCAGGCCGCCATTGTTCTTGTTGTCAGCGTCGGAAAATTTCTCGACGGCATCTTTAAAGCTTATCGAATCGCTGCGGATTAATTGGGCCACACTGTCGAGCAGGGTCCTGGCTTTGAGCAGGTCGGCAGGCGATACCTTGGGTATCAGCAATATATGTCGCACATTTATATAGTCGCCTTTTCGTTCTATCATTTGAATGATATGATATCCGGCTTCCGATTCAACGATATTCGATATCTCGCCCTCCTTAAGCTTAAAGGCAACGGCCTCGAACTCGGGGTATAGCTGGCCGCGCCCGTAAAACCCGAGCTCACCTCCTTTTTTGGCAGAACCAGGATCCTCGGAATACAGAATGGCCATGGTCGAGAAGCTCTCGCCCTTTAAAATCCTTGAGCGCAGGTCTAAAAGTTTTTCTTTAACCCGTATTTTCTCCTCTATGCTGATAGGCGGGTTTTTTACAATCTGTGCGATTTGGTATTCGGTCGGGATCTGAGGGATGCTGTCCTCGGGTATCGACTTGAAATATGAACGAATCTCGGAAGGCGTAACGGCTACATCGATAACTATATCGCCCTGTACCTTTTGTGCTATCATCTGTTCTTTGATAATATCGTGGAGCTCTTTCTTGATCTCAGGAATGGTTTTGTTATAATATGCCTCCATTTTTTCCTGTGTACCGAACTGAGTGATGAACATTTGTAAACGGCGTTCCATCTCGCCTTCCACCTGGGCGTCGTTTACTTCTATGCTATCAACCTCAGCCTGTGAGACCATCAGTTTCTGGAAAAGCTGTTCTTCCAGGATCTTGCATCTCACTTCCGATGAAGTACCTGAGATCCCTCCTTGCATCCTATAGTTAAGATATTGATTTTCAATGTCGGACTCAAGGATAACATTCTTTCCGACAACGGCAACAACCTGATCGATGATATGGGCGTCCTCGGTTTGCGGAAATAACGGGGTAAAAGCAATAACTGCCATTGCCGATAAAACTAGTAGTTTCTTCATCTTGCCCTTTATTTTATGTTTTCTTTTATTCATTGTAGTATATCTCAAAATCGTTGTTGAGCGCTGCCTGATCAAAAATTTCCTTTCGTACTTTTTTTGTTAAGCGGATTTTTCTCTTTGCAAGAATAATCTCATGAATTTTCTTCTCGACAAGCGAGAACGGGCTGATATCGTCCGAGATCCTGAAATCAACAAATTTCAGCATATAAATATTGTTGTCGCCCGAAATTTTAACAAAACGTTTATTCTTTAAGAACAATTCCTGGTTATAAGTTTCAATGGGTATTTGCCTTTTGATATCCTCAAAGCTGTGCCATTTGCTTGTATCGGTCGAGACCGTGAAGTTGTAATCCGCTGCCAAAACCTCCAGGGAATCTATTATCAGGCTGTCGGGTAAGTTAAATACCTCTTCAACGGCATCAACCTCCTCCATGCTTTTGTCCACTACCGCATAAAAAACTTTTACAATGTTCTCTTTTAGCTCAAAATCGTTTAAGTGGTTGATATAAAATGTCTTTAGTTCATTTTTATTTACGCTTGTGTCCAGTTCCCGATTTATTAGCTTGCTTTCGTATTCATAAATAATCAACGAATTCTCGTATTCTTCCAGTGCCTTGTCGAAGCTCATTTGCTCGTCGGTGAGATTGAACCTGGCTTTTTCTACCATCAGCTTTGTCTTTATCCAATTGTTGACATAGTTGCGCGTGATAACGATGCTGTCGTGCGATGAGGTGTTTTTCGGCACTATGCCACTAAGGTCAGTCTCGTAAAGGAATTCATCGTGGACACGGGCCAAAACAATGCCTTTATTATCCTTAATCTGCGTTTTGCAAGCCATAAGCAAGGCAAGTGCGGCAAGGACAATAAAGTGCAGAATCTTGTTCATGGCTATTTATTCGTGTTCAGTGGCTTCTGGCTTTGTTTTAAAGCCTGCAATACCTCTTCGTTAATCTTAACGGTATATTTTTCTTTGAGCTGTTTAACCCATTCTTTCTCCAGGTAGTTCTGGTAATCGGCAGTAACAAGTCCTCGGGCCTCTTTAAGCTCCTTTTGTGCAGGAGGTATTACTTTCTTTATCTTAACGGCCACAACAAGGTTTTCGACATCGGATTTCACCAGATCGGATAATCCGACTTTCCACTCTACCTTATCGACAAATTTATTCTGTCCTTTCTCAAATATGTCAGGAACGATCCTGACGGATCTTATGCTATCGGCGTCCAGGGCCTTGGCGATGTCGCCGTCGTTGTCGTATTTAGCGATAATGGCCATGGCTTTTTCAACATCGTCAGGCTTGCGCATACGGAAAACCGTGGCTTCAACCCTTTCGCCCCACATATAATCGCCTCGATGCTCGTCGAAGAATTCTTTCTGTCCGCTGGTATCCTTTACGGCCTTGTTCCACACCATCTCGTCGGTGAGGTTGAACAACAATATGCCATCGTGGTATTCCTGCATGAGGTCGCCGAACTCAGGATAGTTTTCCTCGAGATGCCTGTCGGCATAGGCCAGAAGCTCTTGCTTGGTGAAGTCGTTGAACAAGTTGTTGAGATAAACAAGCCTGTCCATATTTTCCTGTTTCTTTTGTTTGTCTGCAACATAAGCGATAAAATCTGATTGCGAATGCTTTTCCCTGGCTATCTTAAAGAGTGTTTTTGTAAGCGTGGCAATGCTGTCGGCATTGAATTTTCCGTCGAGGACAGTACTGTCGATTAAAGCGAACACCTGGTCTTTTTGTTTTGTGTATATCCTGAACTTGCTGTCTTTCTTGATTTTATTAAGTACAGCATCTTCGCTTTTATGTGTCCGGTTATCTTTTGCCAGACGTTCTTTTAGTGCGTCCTTTTCCTCTTCAAAAGTTCCTGGCGTCTTGCGGCTTAAAAGCTTTACGATGTGGAAACCATAGATTGTATGTATAGGTTCCGAAATCTCTCCCGGTTTTAGCCGTTTTGCCACGTCAACAAATTCGGGGACTACTTTATTGCAGGTGAATTTTGAAAGCTGCCCTTTGTTCTTTGCCGAACCTTTGTCCTCGGAATATTGGGTAACAGCATCCTCACAACTCATTCCGCCTTGTATCTTCGCATAGATGTTGTTGATTTTTTCTGCTTTACGGGCCGAATCCTCAGAACTTGCATTGGGACGGAGGCTCACATAAACATGCGCCACCTGTGCTACGCCAAGGGCATCGGTATTGCTGTCGAGTTTAAGCAGGTGATAGCCGAATTGTGTCCTTATGGGCTGTGAAACTTTTCCTACGGGAGTATTATAAGCTGCGCTTTCAAAAGGGTAAACCATGTTGAAAACGGTGAAATAACCCAGATCGCCTTTGTTTCCTTTTCTGTATCTCTGCTTGTTGGGGATGGCCTTTTGGTCCTTTGCCGATGGGTCATCGGAATATTCAACGGCTGCTTCGGCAAAATCTTTTCCGGCCACTATCTCATCCCTGATCTTCATGATTTTGTTATAAGCGGCAAGGGTGTCGGCAGGAGTGGCGTTTTTGTCAACCATAATTAATATGTGGCTTGCCCTGAGATCCTTCAGCTTCCGGTCATAAGCCTCTTTTAGCAAGGCTTCGTTAACGCTCTCGTCGATGAAATAAGGTTTTGCCAGTTGTTTGCGGTATCCTTGCAGTTCCCTTACGAAAGACGGGATGGTGTCTATCTTCAATGTCTTGGCCTCTTTTACCTTCAGCTTGAAGTTCACAAAAAGATCAAGGTACTCATCGATGGCGCCCTCTTTGCTCATTTCTTCAGGATTATTGTTCTTGGTATAGGTCTTCATGAAATCCGCAACCGTAACATCCTCACCCCCAATGGACATGAGTACTTTTTTGTCGAGAGATTTTTGAGCAGCGGCACTGCTGCAAAAACCGAGCATCATTATTAACGCAATGCTGAATATAAAAGTTTTTTTCATCGTTATTATAATTTCTATTTTCTAATTGATCTAATATACAAATTAACTATTTACTAACTGCTACCTGCTATAATTAGGAGCCTCGCGCGTAATCATAATGTCGTGCGGATGGCTCTCGGCAACGCCAGCGGCAGTAATCTTGGTAAATTTTGCCTTTTGCAAGGTTTTTATGTCTTTGGAGCCTGTATATCCCATACCTGCTCTCAGCCCGCCAATAATTTGAACAATCACCTCGCTCAACGAGCCTTTAAACGGCACCCTCCCGACTATGCCTTCAGGAACCAGTTTTTTAATGTCGTCCTCAGCATCCTGGAAGTACCTGTCCTTGGAGCCTTCGTGCATGGCTTCCACGGAGCCCATGCCCCTATATGTCTTGAATTTACGCCCTTCAAAGATTATCGTCTCTCCAGGTGATTCGTCAACGCCGGCAAAAAGCGACCCGGCCATGATGGTGTCGCCGCCACCTGCAATAGCTTTTACGACATCGCCGGTATAGCGGATGCCACCGTCGGCAATTACCGGAACTCCTGTTCCCTTAAGTGCCTGGCTGACGTTCATTACAGCTGTTAGTTGCGGTACGCCAACTCCGGCGACTATTCGCGTCGTGCAAATCGAGCCAGGGCCGATACCGACTTTTATTGCGTCGGCGCCTGCTGCCACCAAATCCCTGGCTGCCTCGGCAGTTGCAATATTCCCCACTACCAGATCAATTTGCGGAAACGATTTCTTTACTTTCCCGGTCATGTCCAGCACGCCTTGAGAATGGCCGTGGGCAGTATCGATGATCACCGCATCTACACCGGCTTCGACGAGAGCGGCAACCCTGTCAAGGGTATCGCCGGCAATTCCGACCGCTGCCGCCACCCTCAGCCTTCCTTGCGGATCTTTGCAGCTGCTGGGATGTGCCTTTATTTTTATGATATCTTTATAAGTTATCAGGCCCACAAGTTTGTATTCATCGTCAACAACGGGCAGTTTCTCTATCTTATGTTGCTGCAGGATCTCGGCAGCCTGCTCAAAATCAGTAAATTCTGTGGTGGTAATAAGGTTTTCGGATGTCATGGCGTCCCTGACCTTTTTTTGTAGTTGCGCTCGAACCTCAGGTCGCGGTTTGTAACAATGCCAACAAGAGTGTTTTGCCGGTCAACTACCGGAATGCCCCCGATGCTGTATTCGGCCATCATGTTCAGGGCGTCCTGAACGGTGTTTTCGGCGTTTAAGGTAACAGGTTCGAGTATCATTCCGTTTTCGGCGCGTTTTACTTTTTTTACTTCTATTGCCTGTTGCTTTATCGACATGTTTTTATGTATGACCCCAATGCCGCCTTCCTGGGCCATGGCTATTGCCATCTTGCTTTCGGTAACTGTATCCATGGCAGCCGTAACGACCGGTATCTTAAGGGATATATTTCTTGAGAACTTTGTGCTTAGGTCGGTTTCGCGCGGTAAAACCCTTGAATGGGCAGGCACCAGGAGGACATCGTCGAAAGTGAGTCCCTCGCCCAATATTTTATCGCTGTTAATTGCCATGATTGCTAAAATTTAAAATTGCGCAAAGGTATCAAAATTAATCGAAAAAACATCCGATATAATGGGCTATTGTTTGATTTAACAAAGATTAACGGGGGATGGGGGATGGGGGGAGTTGAATTTGTTTGTTTGGTTTGCCTTTTAACTAATATGTTTGCAAGGTTTTTAGGGTGCTGTCATTGCCCGTGAGGCTTAATGTATTGATTTCAAGCAATATATTGCTATTTTCTGGGATAGAGTCAGGATATGGAAAACTGTTTGCCCAGTTATCAGACATTGTCCCTTTAAAACATTGTAGTTAAATCTTCTTTGGCATTGGTATTTGAAACTACTTCAGAAGTATCGAAAGGGATATCGTCTATATAAGGCTCATCTTCCAGCTCAAAAGTTTTGTTAAGGGCTATCTCGCTTAATTTTGCACTTGCTATTTCGGACGTGTCAAAAGGGATATCGTCTATATATTCTTCTTCCTCCATGATAAATACTTTGTTGATAGCCTTATTATAAAGTTCTTGTGCGGCAATCTCATCTGTGTCGAAATGGATGTCGCCTATATATTTTTCGGCTTGAGTTTTGAGGTCCATCGAAAAGGAGCTTGTGCTGAGGGCCAGGGCGGCGATTAAAGTGGCTGTGATTTTAAAAGTAGTTTTCATCTTTATAAATATTTATGTGATTTTTAATAATTATGAAGCAAATGTATATTACAGGACAAGGAGTGGAAATATAAAATCGGCGGATGGGGGGAAAACGTCGGTAAAGATGATGGATTGGAATTGTAATGAGACTTCGGTAAGTGAAGGAACAATGGGATGAAAAACGAGTATAATTGTTTTGACCTTGATTACGGCTAGTTCACGAGCATGAAGCTTCCTTTGCGTTCAACGCTTATGCCGTAAACATTTTTATAGCTAAGCCTATAAATAAACACGCCCGATTTCTGCTTATTGTCCTTGTAAAGCCCGTCCCAGCCTTTGTCGGCTTGCTCCGACAGGAATATCAGCTGTCCCCAGCGGTTATAAATCCGCAATAGATAATCGCTTCCACTAAAGAAATTGAATACCGGCTTAAACTCGTTATTTGTTATGGAGGAAGGTTTGAATGCGCTGGGGAAGAAAATATTGCTCTCGAAAAACAAATCAATCCTATTTGATTTGCTAAGTGCCTCATAATCATAATTTCCACCGGGTTTTTGCTGGGCTTCTATCCAATATGTGAATTTACCGTCGGAGGCTTGGGCCGCATCAATAACATCGTCATAATTATAGGTCAGAGCGTCAACGGAGTCAATGGGCGCTGAGCCGTCGCCTGTCCCGCTGATGCGGTAGATATAGTATTTCTCAACTTCGGTTTCCCAGCCCTCTAAGGGCGACCACTTTAGCCTATTGGTTTGTTCGTCAGGTTTGCTGCCTTGCAAGTATATGGTTGACAGCGTGTTGGAAGTATAAGTCTCAAAACCGCAACTATCGTTCACAATGGCATAGTAATCGTAGGATGTGGACAGCGGGTCGGCGCCGGTATCAAAATAATTGAGCGGGAATGAGCTCAGGTCTTCCTTTGAAAGGCTATAGACCAAACTCCCGCTGGTGCCGGGTATCCCGGAGCGGAATATCTCCCAGGCACATGAAAAAACCGCTGTGTCAACATCAATGTTCAATTCGATTTGATTGTCGGCAAGCACGTCAGCATTAGCGAAATAAATATAATCGGGAACTTTATACGAATAGGAAATCATTTCTTTTATACATGATGATGAGGATTTCCCGCCGAAAGCGGCTTGTATAAAATATTGGTAAACTGTCCCGGGGTTTATGTCCGTATCGATAAACCACATTTGACCGGCATTTATTCCGGCGGGGGGATTTGGCGCCGGCTGCGGCTGTACCGTAGCAATTTGCACGAAAGCACCTCCGTTGTCGCTTCGCCAGACGATGTAATTCCCGAGTTCGGGATTCGGGTTTCCGTATTGTTCCCAAATAAGGGTGTCCTGCTTGTCGCAAACATTGTACCCGATGTCGAAAAACAAGATCGGCCGCTGTGGTTGCGAAAAGGAGCCTTCGCTTCTATTGCCGCAACTGTCGATAGAGGCAATGGCATATTCGT
>JAJRQZ010000085.1 GCA_024279935.1 Bacteroidota bacterium | reverse complement strand
TCCCGTCGTCACCCAGCAAATCCTCCGGGTTCTTGTAGTCCTTCAGTAGTTCATCAATAATTTCTTGCTTGATAGCCATAATACTTTCTCCCTTTCATGGAGTATATCATGGTCGCTTACACAGTTAATAGGATAGGCTCAATAAAAATGAAGGTTCTTTTGTCAGAGTTTTATAATGTGAGTTTGCCATTCTTAAAGCTGAAAAACATTGACTATCATGTCCACATTTAGTTTCCAATTTAAAACACATCCCCTACACTTATAGGTGGAGAATTTCAGTCTCTTTCCATATTGAATTCACTTGCCTTTAAATCGAATAGGAAATACTATTTCCCATCGAAAGCACAGACTTAACTCGATGGTAGCTCAGTTTCTATCCGCTTTAAATATGTTTTTTTGTAGTTATCGCAGTTCCATATTTGACATCATTAATTAGTGCCAAAGCCATCGGCAATGCCATCACCAACTTTACTTGCAGCTAACACAGCCCCTCCCAATAGTAATACGACACCACCTGCTATGAGCCATCCATTACCACCACCTTTTTTATCTTCACCTTCCGCCGCCATAAGAACACCGTTTTTATAAATGAGTGTTTGTTGTCCCGCGAGGGACAGGCCTTTGAAGCCATTTTCCGAGAAATCAAGCGACATAATGTCAGCATTAAAAGTTTGAGGTGGTGTCATTTGGCCATAAGAATTCCAGCCTGTGCCATTGTTAAATTCCTGACGTAAATTAAGCTGAAAACCATATTTAACTTTATCTTCGGTTTTCTTTGTCGGACCAAATGGAACCCGCAAGCGAAAACCGGCATTGATGCTACTTCTCAGGCTGCTGTTATTATTAAACGCTGAATATTGCCCTTCATAAGCTTGAACCGGCAAGGCCGCAAAGGATACAACAAGTGTCGACAAAGCTGTTCTGGAAGCAACCTTATGTAATTGTGTGATAATTTTTTTCATTCTCTCCGTTCCTTTACCTTTTTATTTAACATTTTCTACATCTCTATAGCGGTTGTTGGCAATCTCCTTCGGGGCAAGTGTTACTACCGCCAACGCCATTGAAATTATGCGTTGTGGTTCTGATGTTACTGGGAAAACTATATAATCCGGGTATTAAGGTGCTTCTGGCCACAGCCATAATTTTTGTCCCACGATCAAGTTCGCCCAGAACCAGACCGGTTTGGGTCATCGTGGCAGCTAGGGACCAATATGAGCTGCCGTAAAGTTTTAGATAGATTTCAACCACGGAGTTTGATGGTATTGTAATAGCTACTATTACGTTATTGTTTTTTGCCAATGTCGTTTACTGTGTTTTTAATATTATTTACTGTTAGCGCGGCACCTCCTGCTATCAACAATACGACACCGCCTATGATAAGCCATCCATTGCCACCACCTTCTTTGTTCTCACCTTCCGCGGCCATAAGAACACCGTTTTTGTAAATGAGTGTTTGTTGTCCCGCAAGGGACAGTCCCTTGAAGCCATTTTCCGAGAAATTCAGCGACATAATATCAACATTAAAAGTTTGGGGCGGTGTCATATGGCCATAAGTATTCCATCCTGCGTCATTGTTAAATTCCCGCCGTAAATTAAGCTGCAAACCATATCTGACTTTATCTTCTGTTTTCTTTGTCGGGCCGAATGGAATGCTGAGGCGAAAACCGGCATTGATGCTGCTCCTCAACCCTGACTGATTGTCGAAAGCTGAATATTGCCCTTCATAAGCTTGAACCGGCAAGGTCGCAAATGACATAACAAGTGTCGACAAAGCTGTTCTGGAAGCAAACTTATGTAATTGTGGGATAATTTTTTTCATATTCTACGTTCCTTTATCTTTTTATTTAACAATTTCTACATCTCTATAGCGGTTGTTGGCAATCGCCCTCAGGGCAAGTGTTACTACCGCCGACGCCACTGAAATTATGCGTTGTGGTTATTATATTGCTGGGGAAGCTATATAACCCCGGAACCAACGTGCTTCTGGCCACAGCCATAATTTTTGTGCCACGATCAAGTTCGCCAAGGATCAGCCCGGTTTGGGTCATCGTGGCAGCTAGGGACCAATATGAGCTGCCGTAAAGTTTTAGATAGATTTCAACCACGGAGTTTGACGGTATTGTAAAGTCTACCAATACATTGTGAAGCGTGTATTCAATATTGGTTATCTGAGGTGTTCTTTGGCTGGCAACAAAGCTGATTGTATTGTTAACACCGTCATCAATTTCAATATCTAGTTGAAGACCACTATTCAAGTCCGTCTTCATGATAATTTCATCCATCGTGGACAGTACTTTGCCCGAATCTACAGCCGCCAGCAAGTCGCTATCAAGAAAACCTTCCATAAAATTTCGAACAGAAAATAGTGTCTGTTTGTTACCAATACCTGCGAGTCCGTTTATGATATTTGCAACAGCATTTTCAAGCACTCCAGTTCCAAAAGAGTTTACCAACAATCCTATGATAGGTCCTAGTATCCCTCCGCAGCTAACGTCATGTACATTAATATTATTGGGATTTATATAAAGAACAACACCTGAGCTATTACCAGTGTAAATATCATAACTACCCGTTGCTTTTAATAGCGGGGTCAGCTAACATCACATTAAATATCTGGGTATCCAAATCCTGTTTCAATCCTGCAAGTTCGACAAAAGCCTTGTCTGCCTCAATCTGGGTAAAATTGGCCGGATATTGATATTGTGTCGGGAACTGTGCGGTTAAGGCACTTAACGTTCCATCAATCTGGGTTGTAGAAATGGATTCATAGGAAACCGGAACACTGTTTGTTGGGGGTTTGGGAACCCCCACCCGAAGCGTGGTAGCTCCCGCCGCCATAGCGGCAGTATGTGATGCCATAAGACCTACACAAAAATAAATTAAAAATAGTGATAATTTTTTCATTTGAAACCCCTTTTTATATGAAATATGGTTGAACGCTATCACAAGCTATCCGCGCAATCAACTGAAATAATCAATTATAAAATAATTACTGTATCTCATTTTCATAAGAATGTAGCATTGTCAGAATATATAAGAATATTTATAACCTTGGCAAAACGCGAGCTACTCTAAGATGAATTTTAGATTACTTTTCCATTGGCAGTTTCTTTCCAAGAAAACTGTAAAACGACATGCTGGGAACGATCCCGGCGATCAGGGTATCGCCTTAATTTCGGTTCTCTGGATTATATTAATTTTATCCATACTTTCCACCTCTGTCCTTGCTTTGGCAAGAATCCAAAGTCTCACATCAGACCATCTTATTCAATATTCAATAGCAGAAACACAGGCAGATGCCGCTATATATTTGACAATCCAAAAGATGTCGGCCCCGGGAGCCGTTCGGGAAATTCCACCAGAAAAATCTAAAATAACGGTAACCTTTGAAGGCCAAAAAATTGAAGTGGAAATCTCCCCGGAAAGCGGCAAGATTGATCTGAACCATGCAGATCCTCTGATCATTTCAGCCCTTTTGGCCTACTTTAATCTTGACAAGAAAGAGGCGGTAAATATTGCAAATCAAATTGTTCATATGCGGGAAGAAAGTTCTAGCAAACCTTTCAAATCAATTGATGAAATTGAACAGTTTGAGAATATATCGGACCAGTTATTTCAGTGTATAAGGCCCTACCTTACAGTTTATAATGATGCGCGCGGCATAGATTTGCTAGCCGCAGATGAAGGCTTGCTAAAAATAATCCGGTGGGCAGACAAGCATCGATGGGGTGGGCGAAACTGGATGGAAATCAGTGGAACGTCAACTGGAGGATTAGTATCAGGAGGTGGAAAATCGGTACGTAGCCCAATAAAATCCCACACTGGAAGATCTTATACTTTACAGGCAACAGTAGAAAAAGAAGATGGCCTTTGGGTTAGCAAAACAGTAACTTTTCGTCTTACAGGGTTCAGTCTGAAACCTTTATGGATATATCGTTGGCAAAAGTCTTTTGGCCCAGCCGAATGCAGTCAAGGGAATTCAGGATGAGGAAGGATTTAAAAGAGAAAATGCGTACCCTAAACCCACAGTCCGGTTTTACATTGCTGGAGGTTTTGGTGGCCTTTGTAATTTTAGCAAGCTCTTTGGGGATCATTTATCAATTAACATTAACTGGTGGACTAAGAACACGACAATCTACTGATGAAATATTGGCTCTTCTCGTCGCTAAAAACAGATTGCAGGAGCCTTTGGGGCCAAACTGGCGGTATAAAGAGGGGCAAGAGGGGAAATTCAAGTGGACTGTCAATAAGGCTCCTTATAACAATGACAATCCGTTAAATCGTCGAAACCTCGTAAAACTGTGGAAAATCGATGTGACTGTTTCGTGGCAAGCATTTACCCATAAAAAATCCATTAATCTGTCTACGCTTCGACCAGAAAAATAGGCTAGAGGAATGGTAAAGAAGCCCTATATTATGTGTAATAGTTCAGACTCTATCTGACAGTTACCGATTTCTCAGCTGGTGACTGTCAGGTTAAATTTGGTCTACAAATTTGTCCATCCAGATTAGTTTTCCATCAATCAAAGTCTGCATTGGTGTTCTCCCGCAGCAGAT
>JAJRQZ010000084.1 GCA_024279935.1 Bacteroidota bacterium | reverse complement strand
GGGTGGCGATAATATTATGGATGCACTGGGACAGACTTATGGAAGAGCCGACAGTTTATACAATTTATTTGAGGAGACGATTAAAAATCTAACAATGCCCATCTATTATACAATGGGAAATCACGAAGTTTTTGGTTTGTATAAGGATAGTGGAGTTTCGCCCGACCATAAAGAATATGGTAAAAAACTTTACGAAAACAGAATGGCAAAACGCTACTATTCTTTCGACCACAAAAACTGGCATTTTATTATACTCGATGGAATTGGATTTACCGAAGACCGCCATTATTATGGAGTAGTAGATTCAACTCAGGTCAAATGGCTTAAAAACGATTTAAGAAAAACAGGCAAAGCTAAACCTGTAATCATTAGCATTCATATTCCACTGGTCAGTACCGAAGCTCAAATTAATATAGGTCCCACAAAAGAATTGGCGCCAAGTTCAGTTATTACTAACGCTCACGAAATTATTGCAATTCTTGAACAGTACAATGTAAAACTGGCTCTGCAGGGACACGCTCATTTTCTCGAAGATATTTATTATAATGGAATCCATTACATTACCGGAGGAGCCGTATCGGGTGTTTTATGGAGAGGAGCACGACCGGGTTTAGAAGAGGGATTCCTTAAGATTGATGTAACGGGAGAAGAGTTCGAGTGGGAATATCTTGATTATGGTTGGGAAGTGGCAACAGAACCGGTGCAATAATTAACTATAAACAGTTAAAACCAATCTCCGCACTCCACCATAATTCCGAAATTCGCAAAAATAAATACCCTGCCAGGTTCCTAAATTAAGCTGATAATTTGTTATCGGAATAGTAACTTCGGCACCAATAACCGACGATTTCAAATGTCCGGGCATATCGTCGTCACCTTCATAAGTATGTATATAAACATCATCTTTTTCAGGAATCATTTTATTGATAAAACTCTCGAAATCAATTCGCACAGTTGGGTCTGCATTTTCGTTTAATGTTATACCTGCCGAGGTGTGTTTTACCAAAATATGAAGCAACCCTTTTTCTGGTAGTTGCGCAAGATTTTGTTCTATTATTGAAGTTATTAAATGATAACCCCGTCGAAATTCAGGTAGCGTTATTTCCTTTTGTTGAATCATAAAATCAGTTATTATCTTACAAAAATCAGAAGCAAAACAAATACAATAATTATCGCATAAGTTACGGGGCTGCCAAAGTTAAAAGTCCACCCCAATGCAGGATTTACTTTTGGTAAAATAACCCTTTTGTCTTTTGGATCGAAATAAAGAAAACCCCATTTATATTTATCCTGATCTGTTTTCATTTTAACTTAATTTATCACCTGTTATAAATTATATTTTCGGAGTAAACTTTTACATTCCTGTATATTTCTATTACCAAATCGTTTTTGGGAAGTGTATTATAAATGGTTTCCAAAAACCGATTTTTTAGGAGGTGCTCAAAAGAGAAACGATAATTCAGGTCGTAAACCCACGACATTTGCATAATTTTCACATCTATCTCCGAAAGCACATTCTTTTTCGAAACCAGTTTTTCATCTAAAATCTCTTTTGCAACTGTTTTCGAAACTGAACTCCCTTTTGGTAACTCCCACGTTAAGGTGTGGTTGGCAACACCGTTTCTGGTTGAATAATATTCTGTCAGAACTTTTAGGATATCAATTTTATCGGCATCGCGAATTAACTTTGCAAACTTTAATTCATTCTCGGTTAATTTTCCGGGCAACTGTAATTTATTATGATTTTGAATTGCAGTAATAATTAAACCCACATCCTCCATTTCAAACTTTTCAAACAGCCCATTTTCATTTAACACCTCAACAGAATACTTTGCATGATCCACAGATTTTGCATCGTTAAAAGTATTAAACTCTTTTAGTTGCCTGAATCTCCCAACATCGTGAAACAGCCCGACAAAATATGCCAACTTTTGTTCCTCTACACTAAAACCCAGTTTATCTGCCAATTGTACCGAAAAATTTGCTACACGAATTGAATGGTCTCTTTTTATATCGAAATCCCTTCTCTGCTCATCTGTTAATCCTTTAAATGAATTGCAATACGAATTAAACCATTTGCTCAGCTTTTCTTCCCAACTTTCCATTTTCCTACTAATTTTTCTCGGCAGCAAATGTACATATTACTTAACTCCGAAATGGTTCTAAATTCATCTATTTATTAACATTCGCAATGTAATTAAAGGTTGAATATTTAGTTTACAGAAGTAAAAAGAATTTTACTATTTTCGCATTTCAAAACGGTCCCATAGTTCAATGGATAGAATGTAAGATTCCGGTTCTTATGATCCGAGTTCGAGTCTCGGTGGGATCACTTGGTCAATTTGTTTAGGCAGGGGTATGTTAAAAATGGATAGCATCGCTTTTAGCGATTTCATCCTTTTGTCTCAGGATGGCATCCATTGCCGACGAAGGAGGTTGGATGCTATCCGTAATAAATACTTTGCTGTTTAAAAAAGGATAGCGTCGCTTTGAGCGATTCCCTCCTTTGGGTTTCAAATATTTTATAACTTGCATAAAATTATGCCATCAAATAAAGACATAACACCTATACTCGGGGGCGATTATTACCACATTTATAATCGCGGAATAAATAGTGGCACCATCTTTTTTCAAGAAAGAAATTACAACTATTTCCTTTCTCTTTTAAAGAAATACACTCTCGATTATGTTGAGGTTTTAGCTTACTGTTTATTGCCCAATCATTTTCATTTACTGGTAAAGATAAAAGAGACAATTATTGTAACAACAAACAATGGTGAAATAATAAATGATGAAGCAAAAGTTGGTGAATTCGTTTCGGAACAGTTCCGAAGGATGTTTATCTCATACTCGCAGGCTATTAACCGCCAGGAAAAGAGGACAGGCAGTCTTTTTATCAGGAATTTTAAACGTATTCTTTTAGAAGATGATGACCACTTAAAATACCTCTTTTTTTATATTCATTATAACCCTGCAAAACATGGCATTTCTAACAATTTTAAAGAATACAAATTCAGTTCATACGAAGCCTACTTTTCTAAAAAACAAACTAAAGTAGCAAAAACCCACGGACTTGAACTCTTCGACGGGTTAGAAGGTTTTTTAAATTTCCATAATCATTTCCATGACGAGAAAGATAATTTGACTCTGGAATAGGATGGCATCTATTCCCGCAGGGTAGATGCTATCCGTATCCATTACAGACGACAAGTTATTTTATTAAAAACGGATAGCATCGCTTGGAGCGATTCCATCCTTTTGGACTCAGGATGGCATCCCTTTGAGTTGCTGCAAACTGGGATGCTATCCGTAATATATTCTTTAACTGACTTTTAAAAAAACGGATAGCATCGCTTGGAACGCTTCCATCCTTTTGGACTCAGGATGGCATCCCTTTGTGTTGCTACAAACAGGGATACTAACCGTAATATATTCTTTAACTGACTTTAAAAAAACGGATAGCATCGCTTGGAGCAATTCCATCCTTTTGGACTCAGGATGACATCCCTTTGAGTTGCTGCAAACTGGGATGCTATCCATAATATATTCTTTAACTGACTTTTAAAAAACGGATAGCATCGCTTGGAACGATTCCATCCTTTTGGACTCAGGATGGCATCCCTTTGTGTTGCTGCAAACTGGGATGCTTTCCGTAATATATTCTTTAACTGACTTTTAAAAAACGGATAGCATCGCTTGGAGCGATTCCATCCTTACTCCCCTACTCCACAATCTCCATCTCCTCCAACAAATAACCTGCACCGGCAAATTTGTCGATTATAAAAAGCGCATACCTAATATCGATTGCAATGTTGCGGCAGCGGTCGGGGTCGAACATAATATCGCTCATTGTACCTTCCCAGCAACGGTCGAAGTTTACACCAATTAACTCGCCATTTCCGTTAACAACTGGGCTACCAGAATTACCCCCGGTTGTATGGTTCGATGCGGTAAAACAGACTGGTACTTCGCCTTCAACTGTGTATTTCCCATAATCTTTTGTATTGTACAATTCCTTTAAACGGTCGGGTACATCGTAATCGTAAATCGCCGGATTATCTTTTTCCATAATTCCCGATAAAGTTGTGTAGTGTTTATACGAGACTCCATCTTTCGGATTAAAACCTTCAACTTTTCCGTACGATACGCGCAACGTAAAATTTGCATCGGGATACAAAGCCTGCCCCTTTTTCATCTCCATAATTCCGGCCATATAAATTTTCATATCGGCAGTTATATTAGTTGTGGCAGCCTTTAATTCCGGCGAAATATCCATCTCATTTTTCAGCTTAAAACTGTTGTACAAAGCCACAATCGGGTCTTTTCGAAGTTTCAGTATTTGTTTATCAGAACCCGATTCAAGTAGTTTTTTCAATTTATCAGTATCGGTTAAAATTGACTTCCGATATACTTTTTCAACTAATTTATCGCTACCTGTTTTATTTATCATTTCAACATAATAAGCTGGTAAAAATTCTTTATCAACATCAGAAAGCAGCATGGGTAAAAGTTCTGCAAATAGTTTTTCGTCGGTTGGTTGATTAAAGTTTTTTAAAAATCTCGGTAAATATTTTACCATCGACTTTCTCCCGGCAATAACTTTTTCAGTTTGTCTGTTTTCCAGATTATTTATAATTGCATCGGTCATGGCAGCCAACCGAAATAGTTCAACTCCACGAAACACTATTTCGGAATAATAATCGTTTGCCCGCACGTACTTTTTATAAATGTTATAATTAGTTTCAAACTCATTAAAAACCTTTTTGTACTTACTATCCCAGGTTTCATTTTTTATGGCCCACTCTTTAAAATCAGCTTCATAAGCTATTTTTTTGTCGATGGCATTTAAACGATTCAGTCCTTTTATTTCGCCCTGCCATTTTTTCCACGAGTTACTAATTCCGGCATGTTTAGCCGAATACTGAATCCGCACTTTTGGATCGGCATTCATATCAGCACCAATAATTTCCAGTTTTTTATCACGAATTTTAATACGATCGGGGTCGCGTTGGTCCATAGTAATATCAACCGCTTGCGTTGGCCAGTATTGCATTGTTCTGCCGGGATAGCCGAAAACCATTGTAAAATCGCCGGGCTGAACACCTTTCATCGAAATAGGGAAAAACTTTTTTGGTTTGTACGGAACATTATCGGGCGAGTATTTTGCAGGCTCGTTATTTTTATCGGCATAAATTCTAAACAGCGAAAAATCTCCGGTGTGTCGCGGCCACATCCAATTGTCGGTGTCGCCACCAAATTTACCAATTGCCGAGGGTGGCGCACCTACCAAACGAATATCGGTATAAATTTTATAGACATAAAGAAAATACTGATTCCCGTAAAAAAGCGGTTTTACACTTGTTCGTAATTTGCCATCAACATCAGCATCTTTTTTAATATTAGCTATATTCTCTTTTATTTTTTTCTGCTTTTCATCTTCAGAAAGCCCCTCTGTTCCTTCAAAAACTTCGGTAGAAACATCTTTCATATATTCCAAAAAACTCACCGACAAACCTTTATTAGTAAGTTCTTCATCTCTGTTCATCGCCCAAAAACCTTCTGTTAGATAATCGTTTTCGACACTGCTGTGCGATTGAATATTATAATATCCGCAATGATAGTTTGTAATCAGCAAACCTTCATCCGAAATTAATTCTCCGGTGCAACCGCCGCCAAAAATCACAACTGCATCTTTCATGCTGGCATTGTTGACATCGTAAATATCTTGCGCAGTGAGTTTAAAACCCATCTTTTGCATTTCAGCCAGATTATATTTTTCGAGTAGAATGGGAATCCACATTCCCTCTTTTGCAAATAAATGACCAATTGAAAGTAATACAACTAAAATAAAGGACGTAATTTTTATCATGTTTAAATTTTTAAGTTTTCTTTGTAATATTAATTATTATTAGTAACATAAAAAAGAGAAATAATAGCTGGCTAAAAAATGATATTTGCCAGTAATAAAACTTAACTTAATTAAATGTCCGTTTTCAAATATATTATAGCACTTCTGTTTTTTATAAATGTTATAGATTGTATAAGTCAGGTGGCAATTAGCGATACAGATTTTGATAAGATTGAACAGAAAAAAATACGTGAGTTTTTGATAGAGGAGCAAAATAATAATATTGAGTTATTTGCCGATATCAAACCAACAATGCAACCCAATTCGGAAACAGAAGGATATAAAACCCACGTTAAAGAGTATTTTTTAAAAGATAGTTTGAATAAAATATGGCAACTATATGTAAACACAAATCCGGGAGATTCGTGGGATGGGAAGAAAGTTTCGTTTGGGTTAATGTACTCGAATAAAGATAAAAAAGTAGTATATCGCAATGAACACATTTCTCATTTAGACACAGGATTAGTTGTTTTTTTAAACCTGAAATTGCTGAAAGGCATTATAAATCTTCCGGCGGTTTTTGAGTTTATAACAATCGACAAAGTAAAACGAATTATCGAATTTAGTTATGTTGACGGGAATATTACAAAGGGTAAACAACGTTTGCAATTTGCCGAAACAGCCAAAGGTTACACCCGCATTTTGCACACAAGTTTTTATAAAAGTGGATCATCAATTCGCGATCGGATTTTATATCCATATTTTCATGAAAAAGTTTCCAACGAATTTCACCGCAATATGAAGCGGTTGTATTTTAGCCAGCAGTTAAATTAATTGTGTTACGAGCACTATTTTAGTTTAATAAAAACTGCCCCATTTGAATTATTTCCAATATCGCCACGTACTTTGGCTTTTATGGTAAAAGCTGCACCGGTTTCGTAATTATTTATTTCGAACGAATAGATATTATTTTTTGATTTTCCTCCGGTAAATGCAGGGTGATTGTCTTCGGTTATTTTATCTCCATTTTTGAAGACCTCTATTTTTTCAATTTCCAAACGATGAGTTCCGCCGGTAAACCAAAAAGCCAATTCGTAAATACCGTTTTGGTCAACTTTCCCTGTTACATTTATCTCAAAAACATCAAACTCTTTTCTGTTTATATTACCGGGATTCCACTCGGCAACCAACTTGCCATACTTTTTAAATTTGTCGTATTTCTCGGGAAAATATAAAGGCAGTGAATATTGATGTCGGTTAACTACTGTAATAGCCTGAAACTGGTTTAAATTTTCAACTTTTACCGGACTCGTATAAATTTCGGAATAAACATTTGCGGGAATTCCATCGGTTGAATATCTGATTTCAGCACCGTTTACTACATTCTCCAAAACAATTTCGAAACATAGTTCAACTTCTTTTTTACTGATGAGTTTTGGTTGCGGAACCCGATAACCAAAACCTGCCACATCAAAACGATTATAATGAGTTTTCATCCTCTTTTCAAAATCATCCCAACTTTGCAAATTCCGTGGTGTCCAGCAAACTTCGGCCAAAGCAGCCATACGAGGGAAAGTAAGATAATCGAAATATTTTTCTGAACGGTTTTCGTTTATTGGCGCAATCTCCTGTAAAATAGTTCCGTGAATAAACTGGTCAGACCACAAAGTTGCATGTGCCCCCAAAACCTGCGGTTTAAATTTTTCGTCTAAACCTTCAATCATTGGATTTAACGAATAGACTTTCTCCAACGAAATTGGCTTTAGCCAGGTTGCCGCTTTAACTTCGCCGGGAATAGCACTTTCAGCCACATCAAAATAACAGTAACCGGTTAGCGCCATCACCAAATCGTGACCATTTTCTGCACCTGAAACGGCTTTGCTCTGATCGTGCCACACCATTCCAACCGCTTTATTCTCTAGACCACGCTCAATAATCTCGTCCCAGCCAACAATTGTTTTACCATATTTTGCAGCCATTTTCTGAATACGCTTTGTAAAATAAACCTGCAAATCTTTTTCGCTTTCAAGACCTAATTCATTTTTAAGTGCCTGACAATGTTCGCACTCTTTCCAGCGGTCGTAACGTGCTTCGTCGCCACCAACGTGCAAATATTTCGAGGGGAACAGTTCAAAAGTCTCTTTAAACACATTCTCGAGAAACTCGAATGTTGACTCTTTTCCAACGCAATATAAATCTCTACTAATAAAATGTTGCGCCGGAACAACTTTTTCATCACCTGTGCACGATAACCATGGATAAGCTGCAATCGCAGCAAGTGTGTGAGCAGGAATTTCAATCTCAGGAATCACATCAACATTTCGAAGTCCTGCATATTTAACAATTTCCTTAATATCTTCCTGAGTATAATAACCTCCAACTCGTTCTTTTCCTTCGCCACGCCACGCTCCCACCGATGTTAGTTTCGGATATTTTTTAATTTCCAACCTCCAGCCGGCATCATCAATTAAATGTAAATGAAGGACGTTCATTTTATACATCGCCATCATATCAATCAGATGCAAAACATAATCTTTATCGTAGAAATAGCGACTCGCATCCAGCATCATTCCCCGCCAGGGATACAACGGAGCATCAGTAATTTCAGCACCTTCAATTTTCCAATCTACATTTTTCTGACGCTGTTTGCTATAAATTTCAACCGGCAACATTTGCAACAGAGTTTGAATACCGTTAAAAACTCCGGCAGGATTAGAACCAACAATCGTAACCGATTTATTTGTTATCGAAAGTTGATATCCCTCCGTTTCAATATTTTTTGAATTATCGATGGAAATTGAAATTGTGCTACCCAAAAGAGATTCTGTTTTTATAATATCAAAATCCCATCCTGTTGCGGGCGAAAGTGATTCTTCCAGATAAATAGCCATCTTTTTCAATTCTCCTGAATAAATAATTTTCACATCAGAAGTTAATTGAAAGACTTCGCCATTGGTTTTAAAACTCTCTGGTTTAGGAATTAAGTCCTGTGCTTGCAACTGAAGTAAATTACTGAATATCAGCAAATAGGAAATTAAAAATGTTGTCTTTTTCATAATAATTGTTTTTTATCTCAAAATTATTTCTACCTGGTTTCGCCAAACTGTGATTGACTTAACATTATCTCTATTTTCAAACAGATTTTTTCTTTTTAAAAAGAAGTTTACATCCTTCACAATCATATTATTCACTTTCAGAATAACGTCTCCTTTTCTCAGGCCAAAATCTACAATATTTCCATAAATGGGCATTTCTACCACCAGCACACCAGTTTTATCGTGCATCCCGGTTGCAGATACTTCGCCATCGGTTTCTATATTTTTCATCTCGCCGCCATAAAAACTGTAAGCTCCATATTTAGTTTTTAATACAGTAATAATTGCTGGTATTTCGGGTTGTTTTGCCATTTTCTTCAACTCCTCTTTTTGAACTCCAAATTTATCCATCGGAAAGTTTTTCCACCCCAAACCAAATAGCTCACTTTTATTTTGCACCCTAAAATCTCCATTTTCAGCATCTACAAAAAATGGATCACCGGATTTACTGTTTTGTGCAACCCCAAGGGTTTTGGCATCTTCCAAATCAGTTTTATTCATATACCAGTTATAATCAAACTCAGTTCCCCAATAATCAATACGAACAGGAGACAGGCGGCTGCCAAAAATATTACCCCGTACAACGTCGTTGTTATTGCGCAACCAAACATGTGGGTGCAAAGCATTATTCACACAAATATTATTTTCAACCCGCCGGTAATATCCTTCGCGCAATTTTATCCCGTTTTTCAAACAGAGATTATTGTAAATATGATAGTACGAAGAGCCATCGTCCAGGTCAATGTCCCAGCCATGATCGCAACGCATTCTGTTATTACGGATTATTGTTGGCGCCAAAAAATCTAACATAATCAACTCCCGGCTTGCCTCTACACGCGCCTCTGTTTTACTGTTACCAGCCATCCAGAAACGGTCGCGCCCCCAACTGTTAAAACTCCCATGATCCGATGTTTCGAGCACAGTATTAAAAACGTCGTTAAATTCGATAATATGCCCGCCCCACGCACCTTCACTCACATTTATTCCGGCTCGTGGACAGTCGTAAATACTATTGTGGCTGACAGTTATAAAAGCTGCCATACTAATTTGCACGCCGGCAACCTGTTTTTCAACTTTCCCAAAATCGTGAATCAGATTATTTTCAGCGCTGCAACCGGACGGGTACTTATTGTTTTTAGGACCGGGTGTTAAATCCAGTTCTTCATCGGAAACCGGAGGTCCGTATGGAACAAACTTCGGATTTCTCACTGCCGATGTGTCGCCAACAAAGCAGATTGCATTTGCGCCGATATCATAAATATGACAACCTTTAACCGATGAATTTCTGTTATACGAATTCATAAAAACTGCGTTACCTCCAATCTGGTTGAACTCGCAATTTTCAATACTGCAATTTTCTGTTCCTTCGAAAAACAGAGCCCCCCCGCGATAAATTGCCCAATCGCTACGCAATAGTTTATCTTTGCATTTCATAAACGTACGGATAGTACGATTAAAATGAAATCCATCGAAAGTTAAATACTTAACAGGTTCTTTTTCGGTGCCGAGAACTTTTATGAAATTTTCGAGATATGCAATTTCAATATTTGCATTTTTCAGATCGACCCCCTTTGCAGGTTTAAAATAGAGTATGTTCTTATCCCGGTCGAGATACCACTCTCTTGCGGTATCTAACTCTTCAAAAATATTTTCAACATAACGCAGTTTATCGTGAATTCCATTTTCGGGGCGATTGTTTTGCCACCCACCTTCCATTATTAACTCATCGTTACTCTTTTTTCCTAGAATTCTGAAATGAAAACCACCCCACATCGATTTGTGGATAACATGAAAATATCCGTCTTTCGGATTTTTCCAACTCTGCACTTTCTCTTTCGAAATACAATCTTCGGCAGTGCCGTTAAAAATTCTGATATCAGGATTATAATTTGGATAGCGCGCCAGAACCTGTTCTTCGTCGTTTACAAAAAGTGATTCGAAGATTACTCCTTCCGGAACTTTTGCTTTGTAAATACCGTCTTTAAATTTTCTCCATTTTAAGTTGAGTTTTTTACCTCCTAAAATAAGTGGCTCTTCGCCGGGGAAAGCACTGTATTTAACCGGAGCTAATTTAGTTCCGCCATCAGCAGGTTTAAATACTACCGACTGAGTACGATAATATTTACCACCGCGAAAATATACAGTAACAGGAATATTTTCGTTCTCATTCTTAAACTTACGAACTATTTTTTGTGCCCCTTCGAAAGATGCCAGAGGATTTTCAATTGTTCCCAAAGCAGTATCATTTCCGGTAGGCGAAACAAATATATATTTATGAAAATTTTGTGCCCGGCTGCCAACATCACAAAAAATAAATATAATCAGTAGTAAAGCTATTTTATACCTCATAATAATTTCTAAATCTCAAATTGAAGTAAATTACCCTCTTCTATAATTGATGGAGTTTCAACTTTAAAAGTACCAACTCCGGCTAATTCAAATTTTTCAACCGCCAATTTGCCAAACAAAACATTCAGTTCAACATTATATTTCGAACCGTTTTTTTGAATATTAACCGTTCCCCAACTATATCCGTTACTCCAAAACCATTTTCCGGGTCTGGCATTCATTTTCATGGTTTTGTCGATTGCCGAATAGTGAAACCCGGTTATTGCCAAAACACTTGCCCACGATGCCATTGCACGCGCATAATGATGTCCACATTCAGCCTCGTCGAATGGGCTTCGTTTTGCACCATTATAACGGTCTCGTATATTTTTAATCACGTTCAACCCTTCGTTTTCCATTCCCTCGTAAATCATACCAACTGCGGCAGTATATTCAAATCCGGTCATAACTTCCGAGAAATACGGGAATGGAATTTTAGGCCGCCCGTTTGGCCAGCTTGCCATTAACAGAGCCGACTCGTTGCCCAACGCATACGAACGCATATTGTTAAAATGCTCTGCCATACTTTCGCGACTATTATATTTCAGAATACTTTGTAAAGTTGTTTTTATATGTTCTTTTGGAGCGAGATAACCCAGTCCGCAAATATGCGCCATATATTGTCCCACAAGCTGATCGACCAAACAACCTTTTGCCAGTTGGTATTTTGGCATATTTGGTGCTGAATAATCGGTAATTATCTCTTTTGTTTTTGGGTCGAGAACCTGATGTTCGTAATATTCGCCATTAAACAAATTTTCGTCAGTCCACTTACTTCCCGACGCGTAAATAGCAGCGCATTTTTTCGCAAATATTTTGTCATCCATTGCAAGCGCCATTTTTTCGGCGGCTTTTAAAGCTCCCAAATACCAGAATTGCATTTGCGGGTTTGGTCCCGAATAATTTACATCCATAGTATTGTGCTGACTGCCTTCCATAACTCCGTCGGCATTGGCATCCCAACTGTTTTCTGCCCAGGCAAAAGCGAGTGCATTTTTTACATTTTCCCAACTTTTACGTAGAAATTCCGTGTCGCCCGACAGTTGCCAGTCGCGGTACATTTTCATAATTGTACCCATTTGTCCATCGGCAGCCACTCCGCCCGATTGTGCATTTATGAGTGGCAACCCGGCTCTAAACGACATACTTCCATTATCCCGGGTAGCAAAATTAAACTCTACATCGCGCATTGTTTTGGCCAGATTGCCATACATAAATGCTGTTGCCTGTTCGTAATTCCAAACATGTGTACACGAGCCGTCACACGAGCCAAAATTATCCATACAACCTTCCCAGCCCATCATGTGACCGCTTGGCAGCCTGAAAACTGTTTGCGACCGCAGTGTACTTAAATTAAAAAGGGCGGCTTCTTTTACAACCTCAGGAAAATCTGTATTTAAAAAGGAGTTTACAAACTGAACGGCTTTATTTTCCAACTCTTCAAGTTGCGGATATGTTTTTTCAATTACATCCCACGCATTTTTATATTGAGTAGTGTAGTAATTGCCAACCACTTCGCTCGACCAGCTTTTACGGTTTGGGAAATGCCACGTTAAATAAAACTCAAAAATCTTTTTTTCATTTGCCGGAATTGTTTTCTGAATTGACAAAGATGCCATTGGATCATCATCCATTAATTTCTCTTTTTCAATCAGTTTCCCATCATCGCTAAAGTCGTCCCAGAAATCGAGGACACTATTTCCCCAGGCATTGGAAACCGATGAAGTTCGATAAGTTACCCCATTTTTATTTGGTGTCGTTAAAGCCATTGTTCCCCAGGCAGGGTCGTTTTTGTCAACCTCTCCCGGCTCAAAATAAATACCTCTAAAATTCTCATCCTTGCGATAACTGTTTTTATTATTTTTTGCGCCCTCAAATATTTTATCGCCTTTCCAATTTATACGATATTTACTTCCGTCTTTTCCAATAAAATTACGGATTGAACCACATACAGAAACCGTAACAGGTTTATCTGTTTTATTTGAAACTTCGTAACGCAAAATTGCAATTGGAATTCCGCTGGCATCGGCATCACCCGGAATCATCGGATTAAAAGCCTTAATTTTCACATCAACGGGCAATTCACTATCGGTAAGATTCACTATTCCAAAAGGATAAGCAGCATCGAAAGTTGCTTTTTCAAACCGGGGAATTCCGTGATGGTCAACCGAACGACCTTCCATATGTTCGTATTCGTAATCAAACAAGGGCCCCATCAATCCTTTGGTATAACTTCTGTTCTCTTGTTCAATATGAATAGAAAAAAAAGGGGCATCGTTTCCGGGAGTAACCGTGCTAAAACCTTTTCCGGGTCGGTTCATGATTTCCCAGTCAACCAAACTGCCCCGCCCGTTAATGGAGACAGTTCCGGTTCCAATTCCTCCAATTGGCAATGCAATTTTTGAAATGTGGTTTTGGTCGTAGTGTTTTAAAACCGGCCAGGATTAGCTTTGACCTGTTACTATATTGCAGCTCAACAAAGTTGCTATAAATAAAATTACCTGTAACTTTTTCATAATTATTTTTTATCGATTAACTCCCATCGCACTAAATAACATTCATTTTTATTGAGAACCATAGAAATTCCCCAGGTCAATTCGTTTGATTTTTTTCCTGTTAAATCAGGACGGAATGCGCCAGGGGCATTTGGACGATTATTGCGTGGCATTTTTACATTAACTGGCTGAGTTGTAAAATCCAGTCCATCGGCGGCAAACTCGAAAGTATTGCTAAAAGATGCCAAACAAGCTATTCCTCCATTTTGCTGCCAAAGAAATACCTCGTGACTTTTATCGAGAATAGGATTCTTCTCATATTTTGTGAATGGACCAACCGGTTTGTCAGCAAAAGCAACTCCCATTTTTGTATGCAGCGGCCCACTTTTTCCATCGGCATATTTTCTGCCTTTATAATAGAGCCAAAAATTTTCGATTTTTTTAAGCAACACTGCATCGTCCACCCGATAACTGTCAAAATCACTATTATCACTGCTCACCGAAATAACAGGGTTTTCTGAACAACGAGTAAACGGCCCTGCCGGATTGTTTGAACTGGCAACTCCAATAGCAGTAAAATCAATTGTTGAGTTGTTTTCAAATTCGCCATTTAAATTTCCAGGTGTTGGCCGAACGGCGGTGTAATAGAGATAATAAATTCCTTTCTCCTCAATTATATTTGGTGTAAAAACTGCCTGGCTGTCCCATTCTCCTTGCTCTCCAACTCCAAGCACTTCGCCCAACTCTCTCCAGGTGTGTCCTTGGTCATTAGAAACGGCAGCCCATATTGTTCCCCAATAACCTGGACTTCTGCCAAAAACCTTTGTATAATAAACAAAATATTTTTCGCCAGCTTTAATTATATCGCTGTTATCACGACGTGTACAACCCTTTTCAAAACCAATCCCCTCAATCTCAGTAAAACTGAATTCTTTACTTTCGAAATAAGATTTAATCTCTTTGGGCGATTTTTGGTTTGTTGTATTGCAACTTAACAGAAACAGATATCCGACTAATATAACATATAAACTACCTCTCATTTTATTTTTATTATTTTGACAAAAAAAACAATATGCAAATATTAATTCAATTTTAAGTCCTCTCCGAAAAGTAAAAAAAAGGAATTTAGTCATCTGATGAATCTGTAACCAATTGATTGCCAGATTTGAATTCTCTGTGCTTTCTGCTAAATGATTCATCTGATGACTTTTCGGATTTCTCTCCGATAAACAAAAGTAGCAATTTCAACCCACTTTCCTGTCACAGCTCAACGGCAAGGCACATCTCTTCTTTGCTGTATTTTTGATTTTTTCGCATGGGGGCAAAGTTATGTCCAAGTCAACCAATTAGCAAGACGCGGTTGGTAGAGAGGATACGGTTTAGGTACTATTATCTTATCAATTATTTATATGAAAAAAAAGTTCTATTACCTCTTTGTATATCACACTAACAGTTTCAAGCTCTTTAATACTAGTGTATTCATTCACCTGATGAGCACTGGTATTAACAGGTCCGAGTTCAACAATTTCGGTATGAGGATATGTTTTTGGAAAAAAACGTCCATCAGATGTTCCGCCTGATGTGGAGTACCCCGACTCCATTTTTGTATATTTACAAATAGCTTTCTTACAAATTTTAGCTAACTTTTTTGGTTCTGAGAAAAAGGGATTCGCACTTAGCTGCCACTCGAGAGTATAATCGAATTCTGCTAAAATATCGTTAACATTCTGTTTGAAACCGGCTATATTCTGTTTTGGTGAAAAGCGTAAATTAAACGCAATTTCAACATCACCGGGAACTACATTTACTGCCCCGCCATCGGCTTTAACTCTAACAATATGAAATTCTGTTGCAGGAAAGTAATTATCCTTTTTTGCCAAATCAATATTGGCAAGTTTATTTAGTGCTGGTAGTATTTTATGGATTATATTATCCTGCCCTTTGGTGTAAGCAACATGTCCCTGCATTCCCCGTATCGATAAAAACCCGTTTAAAGAGCCACGCCTACCAATTTTTACTTGATCTCCAAGTTTATTTGCAGAGGCAGGCTCGCCAATTAAACATGAATTAATACTCACTTTTTGTTGCAACAACCATTCTAATACCGCTTTTGTACCAAAATCTGCAACACCTTCTTCATCAGCAGTAATTAGCCAGGCAATGCTACCATTGTAATTATTGCCATTTTCTTCGATGAAATTACCACACGCATTCAGCATAGCGGCAATTCCACCTTTCATGTCAACTGCTCCTCTGCCATACAGAGTATCTCCCTTTATTGTTGGTGTAAATGGCGGACTATTCCACTTATCAATATCTCCGGGCGGAACAACATCAACATGTCCTAAAAACATAAGGTTTTGTTCCTTAAGATTATATAAATTAGAGTTGTTACTATTATGAACTGCCCATAAATTTTTCACTCCCGAAAATTCAAGTTCGGTTACCAAAAAACCAAGTTCGGTTAGCTTATCGGCAAGATAGTTAATACATCCTCCATCATTGGGGGTTATACTTTCTCGTTCGATAAGTTCGCAAACAACCTGTAAAGTATTTTGAACCGGAATCATATGTATTCAAGTATTACTGGTGTTGATATCATCAACTTATAAATGACATAATCTGACTATAAGACAAATAAAACACCCAGAAAATTGCTGCAATACCAATGGCATTTCCAACTTTACTTATTCTGTATTTGCCCATTAGCTTTTTACTATTCGACAGAACTATTATTAAAACTGCAAATATTGGAACTACTACTGCAGTACTGGCTTGTGCAATTACTAATAATTCTACCGGGTTTTCATTTATGTATAAAACAATTATTGTACTTAAAATCATAAGCAGAGAAGCAAATATTTTAACGTATTTGTTATTGTATGATTTTCCAAGTTTAAACCCATCTGCCAGTAACAACCCTCCGCTAAAAGCATTCACAACAAATGATGAGAAAGAAGCAGAAAAGAGTCCGAACAGAAATAACCATTTTGAAGTAGCCCCCAACAGTGGTTCAAGCTGCTGCCCCATTTCAACGGCACTGGTTGGTACAATTCCCTGAGGTCGTAAAACTGCTGCAGATGTAATTATTATTACTCCTGAAATAGCAGCCAAGATAACAACTCCGGTTGTACTGCCTTTGAGATTTTCTTTTAGTGTTGCCGCGGTCCATTTTTTATCTTTAACGAGATATGCCTGAATAACTGCGCTGATTACACTAAATGTAGTTGCAGACATTGCAATTACAAGTACAAAAACAGCGGGTTTACTGGGAATAAATCCTGCCGCAAGTTCTTTAACATCAATATCGATAACAAATAAATTGGCAAAAAATGAAATAATCATTAATAGAACTAATCCCGTCATCACTTTTTCTACTGTATTATAAACATCATTTTTCCACCAAATTAAAACCAGTACAACCGATGTAAATATAATAGCCCAAAGTCCCATGCTGCCTCCAAATATTGCGTTCATTGCCAATCCTATACCAATATTATTACCTGTTTGAAAACCCATGGTAATGATAAATCCGGCAACGCCTAAAATATATCCGGTAGTTTTTCCACCATACTTAATTCTTGCCATCTCTATGATAGAATCATCAGAGAGTGTGCCAATTATACGCCCGAGTCTCGCAAAGAGTGCCATCATAATAAATGCTATAGTTACTACCCATAGCACGCTATATCCCATTGTTGCCCCGGCTTTGCTTGATACAGCCAGACTCCCCGGACCCAATACTCCTGCCACAAGAATTAAACTCGGACCTGCTTTTAAGAAAAACTTTTTCAGAAGCTCTTTTAATTTATTCATTCTTCACCACCACTTTCATTTAAAGTTTATTCTTATTATTTAAACCACTTATCAATATTCTCTTTAACAAATGCGTCATCGGTTAAATGAGGATACATTCTATACATACGGTCTATCTCTTCTGATTGCCCTGGCGAAAGAGCTCTTTTCTCGTTTAAACACCAGGTACCTTCTAAAATACCCTGGCGACGTAAAACTTCATGTACTCCCGGGGTACTTCCGCTAAAGTCGTTTGCGGTATCAAAAAGAACGGCATTCATGTCTGTAACTTCGTTAGCTAACACTAAAATATCTTTGGGTAAATAGTCCAGTTTTTTAACCTCTTTCAGTTTCTCAAACATTTTAACCGCACTATAAGTCCATGCTGCCCAGTGTCCGAGTAAGCCACCTACATAAGATTTCTTGTATGTTTTCCCGTCAACTTTGAATTCGTATTCAGAAACTAAATCAATAACAATATTATCATCATTTCCTGAATAGAGTGCAATTTCATCAGCTCTTGAAGATGTTGCCACAGCACGTACTACATCTAACGTATAATAACGATTGAATGGAGCTGTTTTTATTGCTATAACATTTCTAATTTCAACAAATTTCTCCCAGAAACTGTAACTAAAAATTCTGCCACCTGCTCTCTTTTGCAGATAAAATCCAACAACCGGCATTATTTCTGCTATTTTTTTTGTACGCTCAATAACTTCATCTTCTGTATAATCTTCAAGTCCGCTCATTGCAAGCAAAACAGCATCGTAACCCAATGATTTCTGCAAAGTTGCCTCTGCTATCGCCTGGTCGGTTTTTCCTATAACTCCTCCAATACGGACAATTGCTTTAGAAGTAGCTTTTTCGTATCTCTCAATCTCTTCTATTGCTATTTTTAACACTGGCTCGAACAAACCAATTTCGCTATCACGAATCTCAAACTGCGTTGCATGAACAGCAACTGCAACTCCTCCAACACCAGCATCTAAATAATAGCGCATTAACGCTCTCTGTCTTTTTTCGTTAAATTGCCGTTTTGAATTTAAAGCTAATGGCAACGCAGGAATAGCAACGCCACTTGCTAAATTTTCTAATGCTTTCTTATGTCTATTCATATTTTTTTTAATAATTATTAATACTTTCCACCTCTTTCTTCAAAATGAGTAGGTTTACCCAAATCTCTTCCTCCTGATTGTATCCACTCTACTGTCCATTTTATTAATGTGTTTACCGACACAGTAGGATATCCAAATGTTTCAATAGATTTTCCGGCATTGCGAATAGAGCTTTTAACACTCTCCTCTCCTTCAAAAGTAGGTGTTTTACCTACCATCTCTCCTACTACATTTGCAACATATCTAACTGAAACAGCTTCAGGTCCGGTAATATTCATTGCCACAGCCGGAGTATCAGCATGAAGCAGACCTCTTATGGCAATTTCGTTGGCATCTCCCTGCCAAATACAGTTGAAAAGTGATGTTTTGAGAGAGATAGGTTATCGTTAATAACACTTGTTGCTATATCATGTATTACTCCATAACGCAAATCGATAGCATAGGTTAAACGATATAAAAATACTTTAGTACCATATTTTTCAGACCCAAACTGAAACATTCTCTCGCGTCCGACGGCAGACATTACATAGTCTCCACTAGTTGTAGAAATTGAATCAGTTTCAATGCTTCCGCCATCAAATACCGGTGTTAGACCATAAACACCTCCTGTGGAAAATGCAAGAATATTTGATTTTTTAAAACGCTTCGCCACCTCAACAGGCAGCCATGTGTTCATCCCCCATGAGAGAATTTCGTCTCCAACAGTACCAAACTTACGACCTACCATGTAAATTATATTTTCAACGTCTGGTAACTTATCTAAGACTCCTTCCTCCATTAAATCACAAGCTATAATTTCTACATCATTGCTCTCTAACACATTTCTCGCGATGGAATCGGAAAAGCGTGACACGGCAATTACACGTTTATTAATGTTTGCTTTTTTTATTGCATTTTTAGCTAAAATTGCCAAAGTAGGCCCCATTTTTCCTCCGGCACCTAAAATCATTATATCACCTTTAATTTTTTTCACATCTTCAGCTAAAGCGTCAGATGGAGTTGTCATTAAATTATTTAATTTTTCTTCTGTCCACATAGTTTTATTCTTTTTCAATAACATTACTAAACAATACCTTTTGTATTGCCTCCCAGGTAATTACATGTATATTATACTCCTTAAGCATTGAACGAAAAGCTTTGGATGTAACAAAATCATAATCATTTTGTCGACTTGTTGAATTGGCTGATGTATGATTAACAGTTATTGCCTGAAGTTCAATATTATCAAAACCTAAATGGTGTATTAATTGACCTAATCCGGGTTTCATATTTTTAAAAATAGGACGGTACTCTTTCTCCCATTTATCTGAGGGTAATCCTCTTAAAAAAACTAAGTTTTCAATAACAGGTGTCTCTTTTGAGTATTCTTCTTGTGATAGGTCATACTTATTAACCATTCGTCTGGAGAGCATAATTGGCATTTTGTAGATTTTGCCAAGTTTCATATAAAGGTGAATAAGCTCTGATGACAGTAGAAGGGTTGCCATGTGCGTATCGAGATGTGTTGGAGTAAGGCCAAGTGCTATTGCCCTATCTATTTGAGCTTTAAGTTCAGCTTCTATTTCTTCTATTTTAGCTTTTTCTGCCATTGCACTTGTATTGTGCAGATAACCATCTTTATCGAGCAAAGAGGGAATTTTATCTGCTGGAAGAATACCTTTCCAACGATAATGCTCCCATTCGGCAGTAAGAGTAAGGTGAATTCCAACATCAGCATCGGGATGTTTTACAGCCCAAGCAATAAAATCATCTGCCCATGGACAGGGCATCATAATACTGGCTGATGACACAGCGCCCGATAACAAAGCAGCCTTGGTGCCCATATTAGCAGAGTTACACATTCCTGCATCGTCGGCATGAATAATAAGTAGCTTAGCATCTTTTTCGAAACCAAGTTTCTCGGCTATTGTATTTTGAGCATAAATGTCGCCGGCAAATAAAAATAATAACAACATTAAATGATTAAGAATTATCCTTTTCATATCTCAACTTTTATTATTTGGGTTCCATTACAATATTCACTTTTATCATATTCATTATATAATAATCGATGGGATCACGAAACATATCTGAAAAAATTATATACATCGATTTTCCATCTTCTGATATCCATTTGGGAGATAATTGAGGAAGATAAGTACGGTTATCTTCACCAACCTGCCAATTAATATTGTAATAGAATTGAGTCCACGGACCCCATGGATTTTCTGAATATAGAAGCATCAGACTACCTGATTCAATGTGGGGCCATTTAGCCATAGGGTCTCCTGTGCCGGGTCGCTGAGTTCCGCCTGCAGCCATGATAAACAGACCGAGTTTTTCGTTCCAAACCACGCTTGGCGACCAGGAATAAAACCCCCAGCCTTCAGGAAATTTATGGACAATTCCCCTTTTTGTGATGTCTCCAACAACCCATTCGGCTTCTCCTTTTTCATCTGTTTTAGTGAAATATTCCCATTTGTTCCTATCGAGGATATTCTCTTTTTTCACTCTTGCCATATTTAAATTGAACGATTTCAGTTTACCTTCAGGAGAATATATATATACATATCCATCTTTGTTCTCACGATAATCCTGACCGAACTGAGCAACCGATATAAATGAAAAAGCATAATCAGGTTCATTAAAAAACATAAGTTGATTTCCTCCTTCATTCAAAAGCCAACGATTCCGATCGGTTGCATCGGTTCCATTCCAACGAAACCACCTTTTATCTCCTTTAGAACTCCAAATCAATTGTGCTCCATCGAACCAACCCCAGCCATATCTTTCGGCACAGTGTGATATAAATTGATACATGTTTCCATCAATTGAAACAATACCATAACCGTACCAATTCCAAAATCTTCTCTCTTCACTATTAGGGAGTGGGAAACGGGTTACCGTGTCGGGCGAAATGATTGGTCCGCAAATCTCAGTAAGTCCGCTTCTTGAATAATCCGGATAACCTTCTATCATTTCGGCATGAATATTTACACTGTCGGGGCTTCCGGTAATTCGCCAGATCTGATTATTTTTAAACTCCCGCTTATTCCCATCATCATCTAACCAACCTCTGCCATCGCACTGCGCTGTATAAAGTGCGCCATCGCTCCCCCAGGTAGAAAACCAATTATCGCCAACATCGCCGGTTCGTATTACTTTTGAATCTAATATTGCGTCCACCGGATATGTTTTTGGCTTTTTGCATGCCACTACAAATGTGGTAAATAGTATTAATAACAACAGATTTGTAATATGTGTAAAATGCTTTTTGTTGATTTCGGATATTTTTTTGTTTTTCATTTTTTTTAGCTAAATATTTCCTTGATAAATAGGGATAATAGTTATGTTTAAACAGTTATTCCTGCATCTTCGTATCCCGGGCGTGCCCATACAAGAGCATGAGGACCGGCGTACGAAGCAAGGCGATTTTCAAGAGATTCTTTATCGAGTGCCAATTGATTTTTCTTGCCACTGTTGATTGCCAGCCTGATATTTTCTTTTAAAACATTTAATCCATAGTGCCCAATCATGGCAGAGGATACATAATTTTCGGTCCAAACATATTCCAATAACTCCTCAGCAGTAGCATCTTTACCTATTAATCCTCGTAATACTTTAATTGTAGTAACCCCTACATTTTTTCTTTTAGCAACCGGCAGTGCAATCTCTGCAAAACTACGATACTTAGTAGGATTCATAGCCAACATAGCAGTATCAAAATCGAGATTTTCCAACAGGTCTCTCGACTTTTCAGCACTATCCATACTCGAAAAACCTATGTGCTTTATTATTCCTTCATCTTTTAGTTTTACCATCTCTTTGTAAACACCTTTCTCTATTTCTCCTACCGAGTCACTGTCGTTTATTGAGTGGATTAATAAAACATCAAGATAATCGGTGTTTAAACTTTTCAGGCTTCCTTCAACCGATTGCCTGACCTCATCGGCATGGCGTTTACCATCGTTACCAATATCTAATTTGGTCATGTAATATATTTTAGAACGGTAAGGAGAAAGAACCTTACCATATCGTTCCTCACTTCTAAGTGCATTTTTACCGGCAGCCCCTACTATTCTATAATTGGGTGCAGTATCGAATAAATTAATTCCTTTTTCTATAGCTGTTTCGAGGTGTTTTTCCCACTCTCCATTTTCGTTACGCATAAACTGCGAACCACCGCCAAAAGAGAGTATTGAAACATTCATACCTGTTTTACCTAAAAGTCGTTTCGGCACCTGTTCTTTATCATTTCCTGTAAATAAAGAACACGACGACACAAGTCCGGAGGCAGTAAGTAAAGTTGCTCCTTTTACTGTTGTGGAAATAAATTTCCTGCGATTAATCTCATTTTTATTATCCATGATTCTTGTTATTTAATGTATGATTTCAAACCTATATCTATTTTTTTTATCTCCTCCGCTACAAGTTTACTAACTTCTTCAGCTCCCAAAGAAGTTAAGTGTGTATTATCTTTCATTCCATCGGGATACGCCGGATATTCACCCGGTTCTACCCAACGAAATAATATTTTCGATTCTTCTACGCCATAACTTTCAATTAAAGTTTTTGTCAAATCGGTTAAATCAATTAAAGGAACATTCATCTCGAGGGCAACTTGTTTCATTTCAGCCGGGTATTCGCCATGGGTGTTAATTATATGTCCTTCATTATCAAATTTTCTACGACTGATAGGCGTTAATAAAATTGGAATAGCTCCTTTTGATCGTGCTTCTATGATATATCTTTTCAGGTTGTCGTTGTATGCTCCTCCGGCGGCGGCATGTCGCGTAGAATCCATTTTTTCATCATTATGACCAAACTGGATGAACAGATAACTGCCCCCGTGTAAACATTCATAAACTTTTTTCCACATCAGATTATCGCGAAAACGTTTTGTGGAAGAGCCACTTACAGCAAAATTATGGATGACTACGTTTTCGTTAAAAAACAGGTTCAGTTTTTGTCCACATCCGTTTAACGGACGATCGAACTCTTTGTATTCAGCAGCTGTAGAGTCTCCAATTAGAAAGATATCCACTCTTTTTTGTTTACATCCGAATGCAGATAATAATATAAACAGTACGATAATTACTTTTTTATTTTTCATCTCTGTTTTTTTATTGTGAATAAATATTTAGGGATTATGAAGAAATAACCCCTTAGTTTATTGTCACCTCAATATCCGAGAGTATTCTCTTTTGCTCTCTATTCTTTGTTCCTTTTGTTTCGAAAGGTTTCAGTTGTACATGCATCTCTTTGCCCGATAAGACATTAACTTTCCCAACGTAGGTATCGTTCAAAGCCTCTTTTAAATGAACTTGAATAAACATTAGATATTCACCATCAGGAATTTGGTCGATGCTGAATTCAATTTCCATTTTTACATCTCCGGGATCCGGTGTAGCTCCCGATACTGCATCTAACTCTTCTTTTGTTACATTATCCCAGCCGGCTTTTTTCGACCATGCCGGACAAATTCCATATTCAAGGTATCCTCCATAGGCAAGATAATCGCTTACAAACAGAGTTTTAACAAAAGCTCCATCCGGTTTTTCAAGCCAAACACTTAATTGATAGGACGGTTCGTATTCTTTAACCTTTCCATTTGATACGATACTTCAATTGTTCTTTTATTAGTACATGAAGTAATAAGAAATAATCCTAACAAAAACACCAATACTTGTCTTCTATAAATTCTTTTTTTCATCTGTTTATAATTGTTTATTTTTTAAGGTAACAGATGTATCTCGCTGAATAATCATCCGCCTGTGTGCCAAATTTTGCCATGCTCGTTTCATATGTTTATAATTATTTATTTTTTAATGGCAACATATGTATCTCGCTTATAATCATCCACCTGTATGCCAAATCTTGCCATGCTCGTTTCATTTTTAATTATAATCTTGAAAATTAGTCAAACCATTTGTGCAAATTCTATATTTTTAAATATTTTATCTCTTCCCATTTTCTGCTGAATACCGATTTTTCCATAGCTTCCAAAACAGATACTCCATTCAGAATACTCTGAAAAGACCGCGGCATTTCACCAGTTCGGAACATTTTTACCATATCGGTATAATTGCGTGGCGGGTCGGCTTTCGGCACTCTTGGGTTCAACTCTTTTACTCCATCTTTAACTACTATAAAAGTATTCCATCCGTGGTACTTTTCGGTAAAGATTAATGTAGCTGTTAAACCGCTGCCAAAAGTAAGATTGCCGGTCCAATTCCCGCTATTCTCGGTCATTTTAATCTCTTTTATATCTTCTCCAAAAATATACATCAATGGCTGAATCGTGTGTATTCCGTAGTAAAATATTCCGCCGTATTTATTGTTCATTCCCAAATAAAGCACTCCGTAACGAACTATCTTCTCAATATCATTAATTTCCTTAACCTGATCGCGGATATCGAAAGTTTCATTGGTATGTGCCACACTACTGTATGAACTTACCGGAACGCCCATCTCTTTTGCTTTTCTCAGAAACTCAACTCCCTCTTCAGCGCGATAACAAAAAGGTTTATCGATAAACATAGGTATTTTCTCTTCGAGAAAAGGCATTGCTGCCGGCAAGTGGTTTTTGGGATGACGATGGTCAATAATCAGTGCATCTATCTTCCCCAACATTTCGCGAGGATCTTTTACTATATTTGGAATAGCGCCTTCTTTTTGAGCACGAAGCGCAAATGCTTCTGTTTCACCCCACACATATTTTAATTCCACACCCGGAAATTTCTTTTCGATATTAAATAGTTTACCATACCCGACTGTGTGATTATTTTCGGCACCAATAATACCAACTACTAAATTCTTCTTTGGGGGGATTTCTTCCGTAAATATATTTCTCCCAAAAATATTTGAGCCCGGTAATGTTGTCGCTCCAACAATTCCAATACCGGTTGTTGTTATGAATTTTCTTCTTGATGCCATTTTAAATCGGGTTTATTTAATATTTAGTTGTTTTTCCCTATCGGAACGGGTGCGATCAAAGTAATGATCAACCGTTTCAATATTAAATTCCTTCACCATATCTTCTGCCGTTACATTTTCTGCTTCGCTGGTAATCATTATTACTGCTACTTCACTGGGGTCGTGTATAATGACTTTGTCTCCATATTTCTTTTTTAATTCTTTGAATTGCACTTTGTTGTGATCCAAATGTGCCAACTCGCAATCTATATTAACGGTAGATACAACATAATTAAAATGATTGCTCGAAGAAGCTATAACCTCGCCAAAAGGATTTCTTATTTGCGATAGCAGATTACTGATTCCAACAGAGCCCACAAACCATGAGCGGCATGCATAAGCCCATGTTGCCTGATCCAATCCGCCATGGTACATCCCGATGTAGATCATCAGGTCGGGTTTTAACTTGGCATACCTGTCTCTTAATTCCTCAAAATTAAGATCAAAACAAATAGCACAACCAACAGTGCCAAAATCCGTCTGTATAAGTTTTACTTCGTCAGAAGCTTTTACTACTTCCAATTCATCGGGTGTAGGAAAGTTCTTATCATAAATTCCTGCAACTTTTCCGTTTCGGTCGAACATAACACAGGAGTTTCTCCAAACTCCGCTATCATCTTTGCGTTTCATACCAAAAGCTATATAACAATGGTTTTCCCTTGCAATACCAGATAGAAAGTCCTGTATTTGATTCCCTCTTACATTAAAATATTCGAATTGTTGTTGCATGTTCATACCGGCAGGCCGGTCGCAAGCTTCGGGTAAAACAATTAGGTCGGGTTTATCCGGAAGTACCTGCTCTATTTGATTGCCGAGAAAAGATATCATAGCCTCAACTTTTTGTTGATCAGAAAGAGAGTTGTCCAGGCGGGGAGAGACCGCACCAATTGTCGCAATTTTTACCTGCTTTTTTGCTGATGCCGGTAATAAACTAAACAAGAGAAAGAGTGTTGCCAATACTAAATAGAGATTGTTTTTTTTCATGATTTTATTATATAAAGTTGTTTAATTAATTACAAACTATCTTAAAACAGTGCTATCTAAACAGATTATAGAATATCCCAAAAATCAGGTATTGTTAATAATTCTGCTGCTATTCTACCGAAGTAACTTTCATTTTAACCATAAACGTGGCTGCTGTAGCCTTGTTTTTTGTTGAAACAGTTAGATGCCATTGATTTGGATAAACCGATTCCGGCGTAGGAAGCGGCCCCGGAGCTACAGTAAACTTATCTGTTTGCGAAAAAATAAGTTCTTCGGGAGTAATAAACTGTAAGGTTAATCGTGCTTTACCTTTTTTAATTATTACTCTCTTTTTTGAAGCGTCAATTTGCATTTTATTAAGCGAGTGTAAAAGCCAGTTGAACTGCACTGGTTTTGGAGCTTCCAACTCGTCAATTAATAAAAAATCGCGTGGTCTTTCGTAATAAATATGACGGATAAATTTAGTAAGCCTGCCTTCATAAGTCTCTGTTGCATCGCCTGCCGCATAGTCAACACTTCCCGGTGTTCCGTTACCTGTTCTAAAGGCGATGATTTTACCTTTTAACTCGCGGTCGCGAATCCTTTGCCCTTCGCCATCTACCAGCACGGTATTGTGGGCGATTGATTTCCACGTCCAGCTTCTGTGATGAGGACATCCGTGACTGGGGTAATAACCCGATTGAATGGCAAGTGCCTCACCAAACCCTTGTATATAGAATGAATTCTGATCTGCAAATGTATGACTCCATGCCCCAAAAGGAGAACTTTTAAATAAGAGATATGTTTCCATGGGGTTTCCAAGGTCTTCGTGAAAGGCAACCAGTCCAACATCACTAAACAGACGTGATTTGGGCAGATCGGAAGGTGCTTTTGCCTTTATATGATCAGAACCTTCATCGAGCCAAAAATAACTTACTACACCCGATGGAATAACAGTTTCGGCAACAGGTAATGTTTTTGGCGGACTCATTTCTGCTCGCCAGCGATAATATGGATTCTGAAATACGGTTGCCAGTCGATATAAATTTATTTTATCGGCAGGCCAATATGTTCCTATTCCTGTATCGGCAAATGGTCGCATAGCTCCATAATACGGATAAGCATATATTTTAAACCAACCATCATTTTTGTAAAAGTCAGTTTTCAGAATATCTAAATTCATTGATGTTTGTAATGTATATGCCGATTGAAGCATGTAGTTAAAGTACATCATCCAGTAGCTTGGTCCTTCGGAATATCCTCCATCGCGACCTCCCCATGGCGGATAAAAAGTAGTTAGAACAGGAATAACATAACCCAACCACTTATCTGCCTCTTCAATTTCGCCTTGTAATACAACTCCCACCTGAACCATATAATTAATTATACGCGTAGGATGGCTGATAAATGGCTGATAATTATAGTTGACCTTTTGTAATACGTCATAAGCTTGTTCTCCTCTAATCCTGAGCATCTCTTTTATTGTAGCACGTTCATTGTCGTCGAGATAATCGTAAATCCAATCGTAGGCACGGGCACCATTAAGAAATATTGGCATTGCTACTTCATCCATGCTTTCCATTGAACTATTTCCATCGACATCCCACGAGGCAAAAGTTAAAAGCCACTGTTTTGCCCGTTCTGCATATTTTTTATTACCCGACATCATATACGAGAATCCAAGAAAATCTAATATTTGTCCCCAATCCCGGGCAACTTCATATTGTGCTCGCCATAACTGACGTTGTAGTATTTCATCATCCCAACCGGGAAGTTTATAGGGCTCTTTACTTATTGGTATTGCGAGCAGTGAATCTGCATAAGCTATAATTCTATCAAACAATTCTTTGTGGGGCTTGCTTGTTTCAAGTAATCCACGCAGACTGTCCAATTTCTCGGGACGGGTAAAAAGACGTGGATGACCTGATGGAATTCTTGCAAGTAACTGTTTTATGGGAGCAACTGTATATTGAGTACTTTTAGGCGAAATATAAAATTCTCGTATAACAGAAGGTTCAGAAATGATATTGTTTTCAGAAACAGAACGGAATCGCCAAAACCATTTACCAGATTGCATAACAAACGATGGTCTGTATAATGGAGAAGGTAAACCCGAAATCAACCAAAAATCATCACTGCCATATATTTCAGGAGTTTCTGTTAATGATGCAGGAACTAAACCTCCATTTTTTATTGCTTTGGGTAGTAGCTTTTTACAAACATCGAAATCGGCGTTACGCGAAATTTCAAGAATAAATCCCTTTGAATAATTATCGATGGGCCAATGAAATGCAGCAGGGTTAGTATAAACAGTATCTCCTTCTGC
>JAJRQZ010000083.1 GCA_024279935.1 Bacteroidota bacterium | reverse complement strand
CGCATTGTTCCGATCCGGAAAATTAAGTATTGGAAAAGTTTCGCTTTACACATCAAAATCATCGGTTAGATCGATTCCGGATAAATATAACGGCTGTATTCATTTCGGGAAAACAAAAAGTGGCAAAACACTTATTGTTGGTGGCGAAACCGTAAATGGCAAGAAGTATTTTAGACCAGGCGGAAATTATACTGAGCATTGGACTTTTTTCGTGCCATATGTGGTTTTTGACAATGGTGAAGCCGGTGGGGGTGATTTGTCAAAAGATTCGGAAGGAGTTGTCATCACGGAAAATAATTCAAAAACAATATTTCAATACCAAAGCTATCTTGTTAATATTAAGTTATCTTCCTTTTCAAAAGTTACAAAAGGAAAGGGTAATATTAACGTTATTTCTAAGAATGGAAAATTCTATGGAATTAGAGTAAATATTCCAAATACAGGTTTAGGGTTAACAGATATTGATAATGGAGGATATAGCTTATCTGGTTCGGTGGCTGATAATTCCTTAACTGTTTTCACAAATGGTAATTTTTCTATAAATATTGGCTTACCATCAAGTGGGGCAAATGTTAACTCAGGTTATGCTATTGATATTGACCCAAATTGGAACAACATCTCCGAGTCTGCCAGAGGTACTGCTGTTGTGTTTTTTATGGTTGCGTTGGCACCTGTAGGTCATAGATTTCTTTTGTAATGAGAATAAGAAAGTTAATTATTATTTTAGTCGGTTCAATATTTACATTTTTTGTAATAAAACTGATATTTACTTTTATAAAGTTTACTCCTTGCTATTATATTCCGATTATTGGGCATGATAATCGTTATCATTATTTATTTCGTAAAGAATCTATTTCAGAGATTGAGAAATATTATTCATTTGGAAATAAAAGAGATGCAGTTTTTGCATACAGGGACAGAACTGCAGGCCTCAGGTATATTATAAAAGAGATTGCAGCTTATAGAGAAGTAGATCAAAATAAAATATCATATAAAAGTAATAATGATATAAACCTGGTGCATTTTAGCCCTAACGATAGTGAGGATTTTGAAGATAAGCCTGCATTAACAATTGAGTCATCTATATGTCATTCTAAAACTCCTTCTTTGAAGGTTCAGCTTAACAGGCTTTGCAAAGTAGATACAATAATTGATGGGGATAATTATCGGGCATATTTTGGGGATTTCAACAAATTTGGATTAATTGATGAAACAGGCAATTATCAGTTCATATTTAATTATAAGGAAAACTTACCCGTTTGCTCTTTGCTTTTATTTGTTCATAAGAGAGGCTCATTTCATATAATTATGGTCAATTCCACAAAAGGCTCAAAAGTTGAAAATAATGTACTTCAAAAATTTAGTTTAGAATCAGAATAAACCCTATCTAAATGATAATTCTTCTTTTTATCCACAAGTTTTCTTAATTTTGTTCCACTTATGCACAAAACAACGGATCGAGTCAAAAGATGAAGCCGCAAAAGATATTCTACGACCTCAATATTTCTGTTCCGGAAATATTTTGGGCTTATTTCTGGATGTGCCTTTCTGCAATTTGGAATTATAATGGCATTACTCCATCCAAATTTTCCAGGATTCTTTGGCTTGGTTGATGAACATCTGCTTACCTCCAATTGTTAAAGCTCCCCGATCTTTTGCTTTTTTAAGGAAAAGAGTCTCCTCAGGATTGTAAATACAATCGTAGCAAACATTATTTTCGTTTAATAATTCGTAAGGTAATTGAGGGCAATCGTCTTCATTGGGATACATACCCACCGGAGTGCAGTTTACTATTAAACGATACTCGCTTAAGACATCTTTATTGATCCAATTATACGACATTTGTTCAACCTTTGCAGGATTTCTGCTGACAAAATAATAAAATACGCCAAGTTTCCTGAAAACATGAGAAACAGTGTGGGCAACACCGCCCGTACCTATTATTAAAGCCCTAATACCGGGTTTTTTTTGATAATATCCTTTATGGAAATCTCAAAGCCATGAATATCGGTATTATAGGCAACGGCATGTTTATTATGATGTTTGGAAATTATCTTAATGGTATTTACAGAGCCGGTTTGTTTAACTTCAAAACTTTTCTCATCCAGCAATGATGACAGAGCCCGTTTATAAGGAATGGTAACGTTTAATCCTTTGAGATTGGGGGTGTTTCTAAGTATTTGCTCTATTTCATCAACACTTTGAACATCGAATAATTTATATTCAGCATCGATTTTATTTTCTTTGAAACGATTATTATAGTATTCCGGTGACTTGGAATGCGATAAGTTTTTACCTAACAGACCATAAATATCCATAACTTATTATTTAGTGCTCTTGGATGCAGCCATTTCAATTACTGTTATGGAAATTATTCCAACAATCATAAATAAGGATGCAATAAGAACCTCTGCATTAAATGAATCAGGAAAAACGCTCACATAATTAGCAATTACGTGTTCACCATGCTTAATAACATCATTTCCTAAATCATCCTTCAAATATACAGAATTTTTCCAAGGCCACAACACGTTCAATGACCCTAAAATAAAGCCTGTTAAAATAGCAATTGTTTGATTTTTATACTTTTTGAAAACCCATGACAAAACATGTGAAAATGCAATTAGCCCGCCAACAGCACCAATTAATACCGGCAATAAAACACCCATATCCCTATTGTTAATTGCCTGAATGGCAACCAATTGATAGTTACCCATCAATATCAGCACAAAAGATCCCGACAAGCCCGGTAAGATCATGCTACAAACGGCAACGATACCGCAGATGACAAGGTAAAAGAAATTCGAGTTTTCGGATGCAGGGTTGATAAAGGAGAGGGCTATGGCAATAGCGGTTCCGACTATAAAAATTATCACGACGCTTGAGCTTGCTTTCTCTATAGTTTTGCCCACAAAATAAACCGACGCCAGCACTAGCCCGAAAAAATATGACCAAATATAAACCGGGTAAGTATCGAACAGAAAGTCGAACAAACGGGCTAACAGCACGATTGCAAGCACAACACCGCCGAACAAGCTAATGAGGAAATACAGATCGGTTTTTACGGCAAACTCTTTAAAATCCCCTTTTAGGAGCAGTTTTGCCGATGCGAAGTTAAAGGATTTAATAGCGTTTATCAGTCTTTCGAAAATACCTGTGATAAGGGCAATGGTGCCTCCGGACACGCCGGGTATTATATTGGCGACACCAACGGCTATCCCTTTTAATAAGTAAACAAGATACTCCATGAAGATTATGAGTTTTTATATGTGTAAATCAAATCGTTGAATCGGGATTCCGAAGCCAGCTCGGGCATATAATCGAGAAGTTCGACATGAGAGACGAAATCCATCTTCATGGCAACCTCAATATAATAATATGCTTGTTGAACTTTTCCGTTTTTGTATAAGTAGGCAGCCAGCCGATACCATAAAGATGCAGAACCGGCATTTGATTCCAGGGCTTTCTCCATTACTTCGATTGCCTTTTCATATTCATTGTCAGCAGTAAAACAAACCGAAAGATTAATCCATGCATCAATATAATTTTCATCCTGATCGATAATTTTGTTGAACTGTTCCATGGCTTCGTCAAAGCGCGAGGCACTCATATAGACAATTGCAAGGTCATAAGCCACATCTTCATTGTGGGGGCTTATCTCCAGTGCTCTTTTATAATAATTGATTGCCCTTGCGCTATCTTTATCGCTAATGGCTAAACGAGCCAGCCCCACCCAGGCCTCAGGCGAGTTGATATCAATGTTGAGTGCTGTATTATAGTGGATTAGCGCATTATCATATTCTTCCAGATTTTCGTAAGATTCACCTATATAAGTATGTGTGAGCGCATCCTCTTCCTCATGCTCAAAGGTCTCCTTATAATATTTAATGGCCTTGCGGTAATATTTCAGGCCACTATACGAATTTCCTATATTAAAATATGCCGAGGAGAAATCCTCATCTATGGCAATCACAAACTCATAAGCCTCAATGGCTTTTTCGTAAAGTTCAAGGGAGTTGTAAAAAACCCCCAAGTTAAACCACGCCAACTTGGAATAAGGTTGTTTATCAACAAAGTCATTAAAATATTCCACTGCTTGTTCATCCCTGCCTGTTATCTCGTAAAAAAAAGAAAGCTCGTGCAGCATGCTCTCGGATTCGGGATTGTTCCCGATGGCAATCTTCAAATACTTGATCGCATTGTCATAATCGCCTATATTTTCGTACTCAAAAGCAATGTCGGACAAGACTTCCTCTTTATCCTCGGCATAGTCAACAGCCTTTTTATATTCCTCGATGGCCATTTCATGCTTGTTCATCAAACTATATATTTCGGCCTTGCTCATAAAAACATCGACATTGGCTATCTCTATCAGCTCGATATTATTGAGGATTTCCAAGGCCTCATAATATTTTTTTACAGCCCCCAAATAGCGGGCATGCCTAATAGTAAACACTGAAGATGATGGATGCTGCTCCATGGCAAGGCTGATAGCAACCTTTGCCTCCTCGGTTTTGTTTCCATCGAGATAAAAGTCAATGATGACCTCAAACTCGTCCACATCGAAGAACGGCTGCAAACCAGCAACATAAGCATTCTGATACCTCTCGATCAGCTGCTTGGTGTTCTCATCCCCTATCCAATCCAAATTTAAATCCATTCGCTAAAATTGGTTGCAAAAATAACAATAATTCAATCTTCTAATGTAATATCATTAATAATTCAACAAAGCTTCGCACAGCTTGGCTTATCAATACAAATAGTTTAAGACAGTTGCAATACCAGGTTTTTAATGAATTAAGACAATCTTTTATTCACCTTCTTCGTTGTCGTATTTTTAAAGTCCTCACAGACAACAGTCTGCTGTGGGTTTAAAAATACTGCCGCCTCGAATTTGAACAAGATATTGTCTTTTGCAACGGTCTTAGTATATTGTTAATAATACTTACCGAGGCTCATCAACATTTACAGAAATTTTTTAATTTCGTAATTTTTAATTCGATGATATGAAAAGGCATAGGAGGACACATTATAAGACAATAAGTTTCAAGCTCTCGAAGAGACAAATGAAATCTTTGAAGAACTATTGCCGGGCAAGAAAAACGACTCCAACAAAACTAATCAAGAAGAATATAAGGACATATATAGAATCCTATGCCGATAATGTTCCCGAGAAGTTCTACGTCAGCCACAATCAATTGGAGATGTTTGCCGCAGAAGAGAAAGGCAAAGAGTTATAAGGGCTGATACTCGAATGTCGGATAGCCCTTCTCGCCAGTAATCGGGTCGTAAAAACTTACGAAACGGAGCTTATAAAACAACGACTTATTATCTTTGATGATATAATTCCATTCAATTCGGGCAACATAAACATAGTTGCCTGTCTGAACATCGCCCTCTATCCTTTTCCAATCGTAACCTATTGCATCATAATTAGTCGAGAAATCAAGCCTGCTTGTGTCCGACAAGACGATATCGTTGAAACCCATAGTTGAATCAACTGCTATACCTGATCCCGGGCTTTGCAGCACACCGTTTACAATATAAGGGTAAGCCAAGCCCTCAGCGGTAAAGAGCAAGGTTGTATATTGAGTGAACAACAAATCCCAACTGTTTACAAAAGGTTCTGTTTGAACCACCTCACCCCCATTTGAAAGCGAGTATTGCATAAGCCCGTATCTGTCGTCCTTTGGCAGAACAACCTCATGCATATTACTATTGTCTATATCGCAAAAAGCAAAGTAATACGAATTATTTTTGATTTGTATAAACTTGATTTTCATCAATCCCAGCTGAATGCCAAGGGCGCTTAAGCCCCTGTTCAAAACCCAAACTTTATTACTATAGCTCGTGTCGGCATCTTGAATGCTTATCCAGTTACTGATTGCCAGCGAATCAGGATTTCCATCCGATTTATCAAATTTCCACTCCAGGCCAACGGTATCCGTTACGTCCTCGAAATTCTCGAAAGCAGTTTCCGCGACAAGCGCAAAGTTTGCTGTATTCAACCTTATAACAGACGAGGAATCATGGCAGCCGAAATTCAAATCGAATATCTCCCTTTCATTGGATTCCACTATCTCGTTGTTTTCAAGGTTGAAATACAATTGATAAACATAATATTGGGTCATGGGAATGATAACGGTATTAACATCGCCGGAATCGTGCGGCGGGACAATTTCGTCATCTTTGAAGCAAGACGTCAAGAAAGCTGCCATAAGTAAGAATACTATTGTTTTTTTCATTTTGTTTCGTTAGATGCTATTTGTTAAACCTCAACTGAAGCCTGACAAAAAATGTCCGCCCCCAGCTAAATGCCTGCGAATCCGTTCCGCCACTATGTATGCCGCCTCCTGTGCCGCCTCCGCTTATAGGAATGTCGGTATTATTAAACAGGTTCTTTCCCCCGACTTGAAAATTAACGCGCCTTTTCCAAAACCATTTGTTCACATTTATGTCCAATGTGTGATAAGGATCCAGCCAGCTCAGGGCGGTCTCGTCTTCAACACCTGTATAAACCAGTTGAGGATATCTGCCATTATATTTATAATATGCGGAGAAATTAATGTCGTATTTGCGCCAGTTATAATTGAAAGTAGTACTAAAGTCGTTATAGAATTCAGTCCCGCTTGAGGAATACCCATCGTTTTCAATATCTTGCCCGGTAATCGTATAACCGAACTTCACCATGAGGTTAGGATAGATACGATTATTGAAATTAAGTTCTATACCTTTAGTAATAAATCGGTTAACATTAACATAGGTATATAAATTTGTATTCGCCGACTGAGGAATCAACTGTATGTTATCTTTTATATTATTGTAAAATGCATTCATCTCAAGCCCCCATTCGTAAATTTTCCCGCTAGGGCTGTTAAACTGAACAAAAAGATTAGCGTTATTCGAGGTTTCGGCTTTCAGCTTCTCGTTGCCATGAATATCATGATTGATATCCACAAACTGAAGATAAAGCTCTTTTAGCGATGGAGCCCTAAAACCCGAGGCCAATGAACCGCGTATTATCAAACTCTCGTTGATATCCCATTTAACATTAAGCGAATAAATCAATGGCGCCGCAAATTTGGTATTGTAGATGAAGCGCAATCCCGGCTGTATATTGACAGTAGAAAACGGGAAATAGTTCATGCTGAAATATGCTGCATAATCACCGATATTTTGTTCTTTGTCCTTAATTCTCTCACCCACGCCTTTCTCGTTGTTCAAATCAAGGCCGGTAACAAAACTGAAATTGCTCTCGGCAGCACCGCGGCTTATATCCGCCCTTAACATCATATTGTTAAAACGGGTTGTGTCTTGCTGGCCCGGGACAAGGACTTTTTCGAGAACGCTTAAATTATTAAGAAAAGTGTTTTTGATTTTATCATAGGTAGAATAGGCAAGCGTTCCGTTAAGCCTCGCTTTAGGGCTAAATTCAATATGCATATCCGACCTGTAAACCAAACGCTTGGTATAATAATATTTGTCGAAGGCTGTTTCGTAGTATGGAGGCAATAAATCGCCCTTATCCCTTAACTCCTGATCGAAATATGTTATTGCAGGCTTTATGAAACCCGATTTCCATTTATATTTATATGTGAGGTCGGCCGTATATTGTTGCTTGGGTATCCATTGCTGCCAGCGACCGGCTTCGGACTTACCATAACCATCGAAAAAATTCCGCCCGGCATTCAAGCTGAACGAATGTTTTTTAACAGATGACGACAGCCCGGCATTAAGGTTGTAACCCCCTACCGATTCATAATAAGCATCAACATTGGAGGTGAACAGTAGCCTGTCGGGCTCTTTAGTGATAATGTTTATGACGCCTGCAAGGGCATTGCTTCCATAAACAACCGACATAGGGCCGTTAATGACCTCGATATGATCTATATTTTGAAGGTTCAACTGTTCGAGGTCGATATTCCCTGCTTCGCGACCGATTACGGGAACACCATCAATTAAGAACTTAATATGCTCACCACCAAGACCTTGCATTTTTAATGAAGAACCCAAGGCATTATCGCGGCTTATCCTGATATTTAGCTCGGTACTTAACATCTCCTTGATATTAGTTGCCGCCCTCTGGTTTATTTCCTTTGAGTTCAGTACTTTTATTTTATAAATCGACTTATCCTGACGGGAAGCCACATACTGCCCGGTAACCACAACCTCATTTACATTATACGAAATCGACTCAAGAAATATCTTTTTCTTCTCTCCGGGGGATATAGTGTCCGATATGCCCTGAAAACCAATATAGGTAATATCCAAAGTCGATTTATCGTCGATCTCAAAAACAACATTGCCATCGATGTCGGAAACATATCCGGAGACTTTCTTTCCGTCAAAAGAAGTAACAAGCACATTTGCATAAGCAATCGGCTCATTATTTATTTTATCCACAAGTTGCAAACGGCACTGCTGGGCCCCAGCCGTAAACGACATGAGGATCAGCAATCCCGCTATTAACTTCTTAATGTTCAGATTCATCTATTTCACGATGAATTTACCGCTGGTGTGCAATTTGCCATCATCTATACTGATGAAATACAAGCCTTTAGTGAGATTTGAAATATTTACTGTAATAAAATCATCATCAAATACAGACTCGCTAAAAACCACTCTTCCGGAGATGTCGCTAATTGTTAAATTACCGTTCATCCCGTTCTCTGCTTTAATATTTAATACATCAGTCGCAGGATTGGGATAAATACTCAAGATTGAAGCATCCACAATATCGTCGTTGATAAACGATGCCTGAACCAATTCCTTTTGCAGTGCGAAAACGCCTGTTGAGGAACCTTCCCAGTAGGTAAAAACAAGTTTATAGACGTCGCCGGCCTGATTCATTACGAAAAATGCTGTTGAATCGTCAACCACCCATGAGAAAGTACCCATATCAAATGATTTCCAATCGTAGCCAATTGTATTTTTTAATGAATCGAAAGGCTGAGCCGACCAATCGTTATAATCAGGATCAACTCCAGTAAATTTATTGGCATATCTGTTAATGTTGCTTGTGGCACCACTTACAAGATATTCAACCATATTTCCTTCGCTATCAGGAGTTAAGTCAATATATTTTGTAAATAAAATGTCCCAGTCGGCTGCAGGCTCCCTGTCGATCAACTCATCTGTTACGATTGAATAATAAGCGAAGTTTTTGGTAACATAAGGTTTAAGGTCAAGCTCAACGTTCATTTCGTTTGAACCATCAACATCAGCATATCTAATATGATAGATATTATCAACAGATACCTTGTCAACAATCCAAAGTTTTTTAAATCCTACACCAGGAACATTAATTAAATATAATGAATCACCTGTTAAACCGTGAGTTACAGCATTATAAACTCCCCAGCCATAATCAGGATGGCCTGTTGCATGTTTATTGAAAGCGCCATCTTCCCAAACTTCGTTACTATTTGAAAGTGAAGACCAAGTTGTCATTCCCACTGTATCGAAAGTTGCCCAACCGGCAGTATCGCTATTTGGATACGAAAATAATTGTACTCCATTACCTTCGTTAATCATTATTCCTGCGCTAAAAGCGTTTGTAAAAAAAGCCATGTCCCAACCTTCGCGGGCAACACTGGCAACTTCACCGTCGGTCATGCTGTAAAACACGTCCATAACATATCCTGGCGTCATTGTTAGAGTATCGTTAACAGTTTCACGGTTTTGAGCACTAGCGCTAATGGAAACCATGGCAAATAATGCTACTATTATAAGGGTAATTTTTTTGTTCATCGTTTTTATTTTAAATATTAAATAATGGTTTGTTGAAAATGCTTGAATTATTGATAATCCAAAATCATAACATTATAATCAGCTATGCTATAAAAGCAAAACTAACACAATGATTTACAATCACATACAGAACACCTAAACTTATTCAGCCTATGTGATCAAAGAAAATAAAATACTAGATTAGGTAATGTTCAACAAATAAACGAAGGGGGGCCCCGCAGGGAAAAAGATGAGGTTTTTACGTCCATCAGTCCTTGTGGAGGCTTGATGACAGGCAGGAAATCAACATAACACAAATTAACATCGCCGATGTTGAAAATGTTGTAGTCCGATACAAAGGTTATCAATTTTTGTATCTGATTAATTGATTTTCCTCTTAGGTCAATGTACTTCTTTTTACTCGATTTATCAGGTTTCAACAAAGGTTGACCTGCATAAACATCATATTTGAAAATCAGTTTTTGGTGAATAATTATCAAATCGCCAATCACCAAATAAAAAAACGCCAACGTCATAAATGTCGTTAGTGCTTTCTTTAAATAATATGATGTTGATTTTTTCAAGTAAAAAACAATTAAATCAATTAAAACATTGCAAATTTATGAAACTCTTTTAAACATATGCGCTATTTTATTATGTTTTGGCAAATGGAAGCCTATTTATAATACTTCTACCTAAAGTTATTTCGTCGGCATACTCCAGTTCCTCACCGATAGAGATTCCTTTTGCAATTGTAGTAACCTCAATATCAAACTCTTTCACTAGCTTATAGATATAAAAAGAAGTAGTGTCGCCTTCCACGGTAGAAGGCAAAGCAAGTATAACTTCCTTTATTTCCTCATCATTAATTCTTTTAATCAACTTGGAAATCGATAGGTCGTTGGGCCCGATACCGTCTATCGGACTGATTATTCCTCCAAGAACATGATAAATACCGTTGAACTGGGAAGTGTTCTCCACGGCAATAACATCTTGAGTGTTCTCAACAACACAGACCAAGTTCTCGTTGCGCTTGTGGTTAGAGCAAATCCCGCAAATACTGTCGTCGGAAATATTGTTGCATTTAGCACAAAAAAGTATTTCGTTTCTCATTTTTACTATCGAGCCACCGAGATTCGAGGCATAGGATTTATCTTCACGAAGTATATGAAGGGCCAGGCGCAGCGCGGTTTTCTTTCCGATACCGGGCAAACGGGACAATTCGTTTACGGTAGTTTCCAATAACCTTGATGAATATTCGTTCAATTTATATGCATTTTTAAGTTTGCTAATTTACAAACATTAGCGCATACCGTAATAACAAATAATAGCCGATTTAGATTACTTTTGCACTTATGAAACGAATCATCAATAAAATATTCATCATGGGGATGGTATTGGTTCCTTCCCTAATGTTTTGCCAAACGTTTAACCAGAGCGATGCAAACGGGATGAAGCAAGGCAAATGGACAAAAAACTACTCGAACGGGACGCCGCGATACGAAGGGCAATTTAAAAACAACCACCCCTACGGCGAGTTCAAGTATTATTACGAAAGCGGGGCATTAAAGGCAATTACAAGATTTTCCACTGACGGCATCGTCGCCCATACCAAGACCTTTCACGAAAACAAACAGCCCATGGCCGAAGGTAAATACATAAAACAAAAAAAGATAGTATTTGGCTGTTTTACAGCAATGTTGACGGTAAGCTCATATCTTCGGAAACATATAAGAAAGGTGTGCTTGACGGCATAAGCAGAACATACTATCCTGATAACGGGAATGTTGCGGAAAGCATAGCTTACAAAAACGGCCTCAAGGAAGGAGAGTACCGCAAATACTTCCCGGAAGGGGGGATTATGACCGAAGGCCACTATGTCAACAATGAGCTCCATGGAGAATTCACCCTGTATTTCCCAAGTGGGAAAGTTCAAATAAAAGGGAAATATAGTAATGGCCGACAGGTCGGCAACTGGGAATACTTTGATGAAAATGGAAATCCGCTAAGCGAAGAAGATTTTAAACGGGATGAATAAAAAAGTGGAGTAAGACTGGGTCTAGAGTTTTGGGTTCGGCGCTGAAAGTGCCGAGACCTCGGCATCCTGAGTTTTGCGTCCGGAGTTTTGTGTTCAAAAAAGAAATACCGAATAATGATTAACAAATGTCGATTGACGAACTGAAATCAGATAGTTCAATAAACCGCATAAATATTTTAATAAACCACTACCTTCTCCGTTTGCAGCAACGCTCCTTTTTCGTATACAGCAAAAATATACATTCCCGGTTTCCAGCCACTTATATCGATATTATGCTTGGCACGGCCGGGGGCTATGGTTTCGCTTTGAATCTCATGGCCGTTGAGGTCGCTAACCTTTATCAGCCTTTCCTGCCATTTTATTATGTTTATTGAAATTGTCAACATATCGCTTGCCGGGTTGGGGAAAACGCTCATCGGTTTTAGTGTCTCCCAAATATGCTCAAGGCTTATTACCATGGTTGTATCAAGCGGAATGGTGTCGTTTGTTATGGGGTACGGACACATGGTATCGTAAACTTGAGGCTGGGTATAAGTGCTGTCGTATTCCAGGTTGGGCTTGAATTTCCAGACATAGCTTTTCCAGTAATCAGGATCAGGATAAACTGATTTATAGTCTGTTATGATATGTTTATATCTTTAGTAATTGTAGAGTTCTTTACATAAAATAGTGTAGAATCGTCTATTAGCCTAGTGTTTACAATATTACCAGGTGTATCGACATGATAAACATAATGTTTTGCACTATCATTTGTGTGATCATACGTATAAAGGGTTACATAAACTGCGGTATCGGCCATTATGCTGACATCTTCGGCCATGCCCCATTCATCGTTGAGGTCTTTTTTAAAGGCGGTATCCCCATTTGAATATACTTTGAGCAGTGCCGACCTGTCATAAGGCGCCCCCCTTGCATCGCAGCCGGAAATTACAGAACCTGACATTAGGGCGTCCGCACCGGTGCTTTCACCAAGATAAAAATCGGGTATCCCCATTATATTATGCCATATTTCGTTGCCGGCAGTGTCAATCTTTAGAAAAAACGGCCTTAGGTAAACAATATTGGTATCATAGCCGGGTTGCGATTTATAATAATGACCCGACATAACGAAATTACCCGTATTATCAGGGATGAACTCCCAAACGCTTTCACTGCTTCCCGGCCAAGGATCGTAATCAGCATAGTGTTTCTTCCATAGCACATCCCCGTTTGCGGCTAACTTGAAAACCCATATCCTCTTATTAACATCTTCCTCAAATTTCCAATACTCAAGCTCCATCAGGAAACTGCCATCTCCAAGTTCATAAATATTATGAACGCTCTGCGAGCTATAAGAGTGGAATATCCGCTGCCATTCCTTCTCCCCACAGGCATTCAACTTCAACACAAATATATCTGCATTGTAAAATAAGTCCAGATATAAACCACCAGTATATAACCGCCGTTTGAGGTCTGACTAATTTGAAAAGTATTTGTTAAGCCTGGCGGGGGAACAGTCCCAATGAACTTTTCCCACAACGTATTTGCATTAACATCGAGTTTTTTAACAATTCCGTAACCAAGTGATGATATATCAATTTCATTAGTTTTATACCCTGTAAGCAATATGCCGTTATCGAATTTCGAGGCAGTTATATCTCTTATCTTATAGCCGGAAAACTCAACAGGATAAGTTACTGTTTGTGAGTTGGCAAGATTCGTAACACAGAGAATGATAAAAGTAATCAAAAATAAATTTTTCATCAAGTTTAATTTTCATTTAGACAGAATTCAGTTTTCACCCTCACTTTTTCATAAAGCTCAATTTTCATTTGAACCTATTTTCAAATATGGCTTTAAATTGGTTATAATGGGAGCATCCCATAAAATGTGTAAACTAATTAATCATAACTTTCAGGCTTTGCAAATGCTCATTTTCTCTATATAATGAAACAAAATAAATTCCTTTTTTCCAGTTTTCTGTATTTATTGATATCAATTCTGCTCCATTAATTATTTTCTTCTCTAAAACTTTTTTTCCACTAATATTATTTACGACGACACTCATTCCAATAGTTAATTCACGATTAAAAACTATATTAACCTGTGATGATGCAGGACTTGGATAAAGGGAAAAATAATTATTATCAACAATTCTTGTCGGTTCTTCTATATCAACTAAAACAGTATCCAGAGCAGCCTTTAAAAAATAAATGTCCCTGCTTCCGTCTTCATATTCAATAGTTGCAATCATAAAATAACTTTCTTCATTGGAAATTATTTTCACGGGATATATTGTTGGAAACTTATCGATTATTGATGTTGAAAT
>JAJRQZ010000082.1 GCA_024279935.1 Bacteroidota bacterium | reverse complement strand
CGGGGCATACTCGATAATTACATATTGGCGGGCAGGGTTGGGATAAACCTTGAGGCTGCTTTTCTCAACCGGCCTGTCGAGGCGGCTGCGCCTACTTACCTCGCCACGCTTTTGTCCCTCAGTTGGCAAAATATATTTTTCGCTATAAGCGAGGGTGTCGCTGAATTTTAAGACGTTGGCCGCCCAGGCCGCCGCAACTCCTTCATTATTTGCAATTTGATACAAACTCGATTTCTGTGCAGAATTCAGTTGCATAATGTTGTTGCCGCTTTGCTTTAACTGTTTTAAAACATTAAAATAGGCAACATAATTATTATGTTCGGTGGTTTCGGTCGCATCCAGGCCGTAATTGCTTGCTATTGCCTGCAGTGTATCCTGGGCAGTTTGCAATAGTCCTTTCTCGAGATACTCGAAAGCCAGTAAGTATTTGGCCGATTTCCAATTGCATATGTTTAAACTTGCAATTATGCTGTCGGACGGATTTATTAAACTAGTATCGCTTTTATAATTATTTATCAGCTTATTCAAATTTTCGTCACGTTTGGCAATAAGCTCATCGCGTTTATTTTCCAAACTCTCCATTGCTCCTGTTATAAGCTCGTTGGCCTCAACCTGATCTAATTGGCTATTGGTAATATCCATGCGTGCATAAAGGGCGTCCATAACGGTATCGCTCTTAGCCGAATGCGGGTTCTCGAGCAATATCTCCGTTACTATTGCAGGGGGCATGGCATCGGTATTTTCGATGGTGCTTACCATAACGGTATCGGTAAGATATGGCGACTTATCCAATAAGTCGTCCCTAATCTGCATGGTTTGATCCTGGGTGGCAGCCTCCACATCCGAATTAGTATTATAAGTATCGCCCCCGTCTTTTAAATTCGCCAATAAAGAGGCAGTGCTGTCGGCACTATAATTATTTGCAAGGCTTTGCTGCTTGAGAGCAGATCGACTACCACCTCCGCCCCCGGAATAGTTTGAGGGACAGGCTGTTAGCCTATAAAAAGGATCTGTAAGTACCGGCATTGCCAAAACTAAAAAGGGCGAAACAGAATCCGGCAATAGGTCATACCCATTTTGTTGGGAATGGTAATAATACCTAATGTACTTATTACCGCATTCGGTGTATATGTCCCAGGCATCATCGTTGATGCCGCCCGAGGATAAACTAAAAATATTACCTGCTGGATCGGTAATCAATGGGCCATTGGATCCTTGTTTTTCTTTAATCCCTATGTCAGGATCAAGAGGATTATGAGTCGAGTCTGCCGTAACGGCAATATCATATTGCAGGTTGTAGAATTCGTTACAACGCACCTGCAATCCTGTCCTTCCATCATCACGCGACCTGTTCCTGTTCTGCGCCAGCACGCCCACGTAGAGGTTTTGGAACTTATTGTTATAAATTTGGTTGTTGTTTGAGCCTGAGTTATTTACAACAATGCCAACAGTCTTCTTTGTTCCGCCACCGGGGAAAGGAGTTACGCCCTGTCCGTCGGAGAATACGTTTTCTTCAACAATAAATCCGGTAGAGTAATTATCGAGGTAAAGGCCTCCGTATGTTTTCTGGTCAGTTGTGTCGGCTATCCTCACAATAAAAGTATTTTGGATAATACCCGGGCTTTGTAGCCCATTGGTATAAATGCCGGTCATGTTTTTATCAAATGCCGTATGGTTTACATAAATGGTATTCTTGCTCTTAACAGCCTCGGCCTTCACACCGTACTCCAAGCCCCTGAACAAACTGGAGTCGATTATGTTGTTAATCGTCAACCCGCCTATTCGGCAACCTCCGTCGATCGAATATATGCCGTAACCATAATGCGGCTTTGGCTGCCTCGCTCCATTAACATCAAACAAGGAGTCGCGATCGTTGTAAAACCTACAGGCATTAAAATTTATTCCCTCAACATTAAAAAGGCTAACATGTCCTTCAAAATCAGTATCTTCAATATATTTTTCGTTCATATTAAAAGTACATTTTTCAAATTTAGACATATTATCCATTTCTACCATGGTATAAGGATGGAAATTGTGGTAGCTCATAAACTCGACCGAGCGGCGGCAATTGTTGAACACTGTATTATTTGCAGTTACAATGCCTCCTGTTGAGTTCCAATCGCCGGGTTTCCATAGCCTTACGGCCTCGTGAGCGTTCTCTATAGTTGCCGAGTTGAGTATAAGCCGGCCCTGCGCATAAACATAAGGGCTGCTACCGTAAGGGTATTGGCTTAGGTTCTTGTTTCCCCAAACCTCGATACCGTTCCACATATTACGGCATGTTGTAGTCAATTTAACATTATTGACGGTAAGCTTGGCGGCTGTATCAACCATGGCTATACCCAAAACATTAAAGAAACAATTAGCGTTGATGGTAAGCTCGCCATTGGGCTCAATGTACAGGGTATCGATAAAATGGGGATTAGACCATGTTATATCTTCTCCCGCGTGAATAGTATAATTTTGAAACCTATAAGATTCGTAAGCCAGCTTTACGGCTTTATAGGCGTTGAGCCTGCCGGTCCCTATTTCCCCGGGATAACTGTTAGCATCAACAATTGGGTCCGTGGTCGATTTAAGAATGGTTTGGACGTCCTCAGGTGCGAGGCAGGGGTTTATGGATTTGATCAGGGCGGCAACTCCTGCAACTATAGGGGCAGAAAAAGATGTGCCGTTAAAATTGCCATAATATGGCCACAACCTCTCAACAAAAGTAGTATCACCGGTTAAACTGTCAATTACTGTTTCAAACATCCAATCAGGGCCATAAAGATTATAACCCGGCGCACAGAGATCAACCTCCGAATAGTGAGAAAAAGAAGTCGTTCCACCATTTCCGTCATCTACTCCAAAATGATCTGTAGAATCGGTTCCTGAGACTTGAATAATCCTATTATCTATATAACCATTAACAAAACCAGGAGGGCCTCCGTTACAATCAACATCTCCGTTTCCTGCTGATGCAACTACAACTGTACCATTACTGAATATTTCTGAAAAAACATCTCTATAATAATCATATAATGAATCTGGTATATTAAATTTATGGCAACCCTTGTTAAAAGATGACACATTAATTACCTCTGCCTTTTTAACCGTAGAAGCAAATAGCATTCTTTGGGGCATATTTCCAAGTGATGTGAACATCATACTACTATTAAATCCAATGGAAGCAAGTTTTCCCTGAGGAGTTCCACCAGTTTCTGTAGTTTCTCCTGCAATAAAACTGCTGACTACTGTCCCATGAGCCCAATCACTCATGTAGTCTTTCCATGTCGATATAAAATTATCATGAGAATAAAAATCATAAGCCGGATTAAATTTTCCATTAATATCCGGGTGATTAATACATATTTCAGCAATATCCAAAATTGCAATATCTATGCTATCGCTACTTCTGGTTATGTCCCATGCGCTGTCTGCCTGAATCTTGTTCAGATGCCAAAGTTTACCAGTTTCCCAAAATTCGTCCGCGGGCTGATAATCAAGGATGGACCCATAAACTTGGTCTATAAATGAAAAACGAATCGTATCCGAACTTCTTAAAGCATCAATAAAAGCTGCTTGGTTTCCGGAAAATTCAATAGTATAAACATCGTGAAGGGAAGGCGTTTTTGCGAAAGGCATTGTCTGAGTATAAGACGTAACCCCATACTGCTGGAAGATATTAAATAAGGTATTGCTCTTAACAATCCGGCTGTCTGTTGGCTTAGCCTCGTCGGATTTAGCGTTGACATACAAAATGCCCTCCACAACTTGTTGGGCATTTATTGAGGGTGGATTAAATAACAGAACATAGACTATCATGCACAACAAGAGTGGTATTTTACCCCCCCCCCCATTTGTAAGGTTCTGTTTTTCAGCGCATTAAAGCGTGTTAATAAAATTTGTCTCATAATAAAATACTTTTGGTTTATAAATAATTTCAGGAAATAAACACCGATAAGGATTAAGGCTGCTTATTTTCGGCTGTAAATATAATCACAAAAAACGGGATGTCAAGTAATTTCCCGGAATTTATTCCAAATAATTTCAATTTATTTTTAAGATACAAAAATCAAACATCGGACCTTTTAGGGAATAAGGTAGTTTCAAAGAAAGGTCATTTCCCCTTGCTTTGGTAATTACCGGATTTCTCATCTTCATCAGTAACCTTTTTTTCGGGATTCCTGAAAATATCATACTTGTTTCTTGGACGCAGTTCCTCGAACCACACAAAATTTTTAAGGCGTTCCATTTCCTCGCTAACCTCCTTGCGGGGATGCATTTTCTCCACCGGCGACATCTTATAGTTAATTGTTTGTAATTCATTGTCTTTCAATCGTATGACCATATTGCTCGCTTCCGAGAAGTCAACACCTATCAACTCCTTGTCCTCGTCGCGGATCCAGTAAATAGTTTGTGCATTGCCATCAACGACTATTTTAACAAGTTCATTATCAATAAAATAGCCCGTCATGTTCTTTCCTTTTATCTGATTGAAAGTTGTTAGGGTATCGCGGGAGATTATGAAGGATGAATTGAACATTATCAATGAATCTATCTGCCCTCCTGACGCTATTACGTTTATCGAATCGGCGGTCAGCTGGTTTTTCCCCGACCACAGCACAGGCTCGTTCATAAATCTTATAGTGGAGTCGCTCATGGTATAAATCATGGAATCGCATTTGGCCTGCAAGTCCTTTTTATACATCCTGACCTTATAGTAGGTCATAAGTTTTTTGGCTTTTCTGTCCTTGTCATAGTTCATCCAAAGCGTATCGCCATGAATAAACAAGGAATCCTCATCGTCGTACGACACTGCCACGGCCCTTTCGGTAATATACGAAAGTCCGCGGGCATCCCATATCTCACCTTTCTTGCCCCTTATTATTATGCTGTGCAAGGTATCGTCTATTTGCACATTACCGAAGGCTCGGCCATAGGAAGTGCTATTATTGTAATAAAGACTATCGGCGGTAATTATTTGTTCGGCATTGCTAATTCGGGGGCGCTTGGTAAGCTTTGAGAAATCGTTCCCGGTATCATATAAGCCATCCTCACAGTAAATTATGCTCTCGTTGCCCCTTATCACTGTCGGCCCGCGGAAATATGCTATCTTGGTGTCGGTATTATAAATGAGCGTATCGGAATATGTTTCCGAATCGGGGTTTATCAAGACCACATCTTTGCGGAAATAAAAAATCTTGGTATTTGTGTTATAACGCCCTCTTTTGCTCGTAAGCGTGTTTTCCTCGTTCACTATTTTCCCGCCAACATCATAAAACGCGATATTGGTGTTACGGTTGAAGATGAGATGTTGAGTCCTGAGAGTTGTCTTATTGTCGATAAGCTTAACGCTGTCGTAAAGATTTGCAAGCCTGTCGTTACCGGTATAAAGCATACGATCCCCATAAACATCAACGGTATCGTTAACGTGGATATGAACATGTCCGAAGGCCTCGAAATCCCTGTTTTTGCTGTTCAGGTATGCACTGTCGCAGTAAAAAACCGTCGATTCGTGCCTCATGACCACGTTCCCTATGAGGCGCTCTATGTCCTTGCCCAGGTTCTCGTCGTATTCCTGCAAGTCGGCAGCATCAACATAAACGCGCGGCTTTTGCTGGGCAAGCAGGCTCGTGGCCAGGATAACAATAAAATATGTAAGTGCTAATCTTAAATTCATGGTTTATAAAAACGCAAAATTAACAAATTGATTGTTAGTAGTGTATTTTAGAATCTTTATTATCAACGAATGGGGTTTCGTGAAAACCAGCCCCCAATAAAACCAAACAAACCCTCCGCGCCTTCGCGCCTTTGCGTGAGGCACTTGAACAAAGCTCATGAAAAACCCTCGCAACGACGCGGCGACCGCAACGGAACAAGAGAGGACCCTCCGCGCCTTCGCGCCTTCGCGTGAGGCACTTGAACAAAGCTCACAAAAACCCATCGCAACGACGCGGCGACCGCAACGGAACAAGAGAGAGCCCTCCGCGCCTTCGCGCCTTCGCGTGAGGAACTTGAACAAAGCTCACAAAAACCCATCGCAACGACGCGGCGACCGCAACGGAACAAGAGAGAGCCCTCCGCGCCTTCGCGCCTTTGCGTGAGGCACTTGAACAAAACTCGTAAAAAACCCTCGCAACGACGCGGCGACCGCAACGGAACAAGAGAGGACCCTCCGCACCTTCGCGCCTTCGCGTGAGCAAACCAGCACCAAATAAACACCATCAAAGCGGAAACTGGAATTTAGAACCAATATATCATAAAATCACAAAAATAGCTTGATAGTTTTTCCTACATTTGGCGCTTGATTTTTCAAAGGTTTCAATATGAGTTTCAACCCCAGATATAATTACGGGAAAAGCCTGAAAGAATCGGGCTGGATTCCCCGCCGCAAGGCCAAACAGCAGGATTACAACCGCATTGGTTTCATGTCGGGATTGGAAGTGCACCAGCAACTTCTTACAAAAGAGAAAATGTTTTGCCACTGCCCTGCCGGTATCTTCAACCATCACGACGATTTCGACGCCGAGATAATACGGCACATGCGCCCTACGCTGAGCGAACTGGGAGAATATGACGGTACTGCCCTTATGGAGTTCCGCACCCGAAAGGAAATAGTTTATCGAATAAAGAACGAGACAGCATGTACCTACGAGGTTGACGACACTCCGCCATTTCCGCTTAACAGCGAGGCTTTGGGGATAGCCATTGAGATATCCTTATTGTCGAAGCTGAACATTGTGGGCGAGGTTCACATAACGCGCAAGCAGTACCTCGACGGCAGCATCCCGACAGGGTTTCAGCGTACCGCCATCATTGGCGTGGAAGGCGAATTGGCTATGCCTAAGAAAAAGATCAGGCTCATTCAATTGAGCATAGAAGAGGATTCGTGCAGGGAAATCTCCGATATCGGCCACCGCCGAATATATAAAACCGACAGATTGGGGATGCCTTTGATAGAAACAGTTACCTATCCTGATTTCGTCAATCCCGACGAAGTCATGGAAGGCTGTGATTATATAAGGTTCCTAAACAGGAGCACAGGGAAAGTTCGTACCGGGATGGGTGCCGGCCGTCAGGATGTCAACGTTAGCTGCCGAGGAGGCTCAAGAGTTGAGATCAAAGGGGTTGCCCATACAAAATGGATACCCGAACTTACTCATAACGAGGTGTTCCGTCAGTGGTCATTGCTTAGGATGAGAGACTTTTTATTGGAAAAGGGCATCGACAAAAACAATTGGAAGACCAGCAATTGCGAGATTACTGAAAACCTTGATTTCTCGAAGGAATTATTAAAAACCGCCTCAGGCAAAGGAATAAAGCTAATTGCTGTCAACCTGCCTGCTTTTGAGGGATGTCTTTCGTGGTTCACACAACCCGGCAAAACCTTCAAAAACGAAATTTCCGACAGGTTAAAAGTTATAGCATGTTTGGAAAAACCGAACTGCATAACTTCCGAGGAAATCGACAATCCGCTCGATGACAGTATTTTATCGAATGTCAGGGAACAACTTTCCGCCAAAGAAGGCGATGCCCTGATAATCTTTGCTGCTGCCGGGGAGGATATTAAAACAGCCCTTGAAACTATTGAGGAAAGATGTATAATGGCTCTTGAGGGCATTCCTGAAGAAACAAGGAAATCGCTTAGCGACGGAACCACGATTTTCGAGCGCGTACTTCCCGGTGCCGACCGTATGTACCCGGATACCGATACCGCCCCGATTCCTCTGGAAGACGAATACATCAAAAAACTGGAAAGCCAACTGCCCGAAGACATTATCGACAGATATAACAAACTAAAGGACTGGGGTGTACCCGAAGATGTATATACCTATATCTTCTCCAGGAACCTTTTCCCATTAATGGAGGAAATCATCGGGAAAACGGGCGTCAAGCCTTCATACATAGGTGCATTTTTAGGCCACGAGCTCAAATTTGCCGAAGGGCAAAGCAAAAATGAAGGTGAGTTCAATTATAGGATATTGTTGCGCTTGTTCGAGTTCCTGAAAGAGCAGGATTACGATTTCGCTCTAGCGGAAGTTATGATAAAAGATCTTATGAAGCATCCTAAGATGGAGTTCGAGTCGATATTGGCAAGCTTGAGGCATAAGAGAGTCGGCAGGGATGAAATACTGGCAAGAATTCCTTTTTTAAAACAAAAATTCGCTGAAGGCAAAAAAGAGATCGACGAGTTGAAGCAGCGAAACTGGGTGATGGGCCAATTAAAGGCCAGCGCCATTGGCAACATCGACCTTCAGGAACTTAGTAAAGAGATATAAAGATGGACAAAGATATTTTTCAAGGATATAAAGGCGACGCGCTGGAAGTGCTGAAAAAGTACCAGGTGCGCGTGTGGGGGACTACCAGAGTGGAGACTACACGCGGAACCTTCGAGGGAACCGTCTTGCCCAGGGCCGAAAACGACGACGACAAACATATAGTTATTAAAATCATTACGGGTTATAACATAGGTATCGACATAAGGAATATCACAAGCATGAAGGAAACAGGCTATAAGAAAGCCAATTACAAGATTCCTGAAAAACAGTTTCCTGTTACGCCGGGTTTGCCGAAAGTGAAATTGTTCGGTACCGGCGGCACAATTGCCTCGCGCCTTGACTATCGCACAGGTGCTGTAATTCCTGCATTTTCGCCCGGTGAGCTTTATGGGGCAGTGCCGGAGCTTGCCGACATCTGCAATCTTGATACCGAAAAAGTCTTTGCTGTTTTCTCGGAAAACATGGGGCCAAAGCAATACATCGCCCTGGCAAAGGCAATAGGAAAAGAAATAGAAAAAGGTATTGACGGAATAGTGATCGGACACGGTACCGACACGCTTCACCACACAGGTGCGGCACTTACATTTATGTGTCAAAATTTACCCGTCCCCGTTGTATTGGTTGGTTCTCAGCGCTCCTCGGACCGCCCAAGCTCCGATGCGGCCCTTAACTTGATGCATGCCATGCGCGCCGCCGGTCACTCTGACATTGCCGAGGTCCAGGTTTGCATGTTCGGCCCCACTTCTGATGAGTATGGCCTCTTGCACAAAGGTACCAGGGTCAGGAAAATGCACTCATCTTATCGATCCACCTTCCGCACCATTGGCGACACGCCCCTGGCAAGGGTAAACAGGAATGAGATACTCCCTATTAAAAAGAATTACAACAAGCGCCGCAACGACAAAAACGTGAAAATACTCCCCTATTTTCACGACAAGGTTAGCATGCTCTACTATTATCCGGGCATGTCTCCCGACGTATTGGATGCCATGGTCGAAAAGGGATATAAAGGGATAATATTTGTTGGAACGGGATTGGGCCATGTCAACAAAGAACTTTATCCTGCCATTGAGAGGGCGCATGCGAAAGGGGTACACATGTTTATGACACTACAGACCTTATGGGGCTATGTCCACATGTTCGTTTACGACACAGGTCGCGATATGATGGCCAAGGGTATAATACCCGCCGGAAATATGCTGCCGGAGGTGGCATGGGTGAAACTAAGCTGGATCTTGGGCCAGACCGAAGAGCCCGGGGACGTGAAACGGATGATGCTTACACCCATAAACGATGAGATTACTTTACGTGAACCTTATAACGGTTATTTGGTTTACCAAGGTGGAGTACCTGAGGTTGAGGAGTTTATAAAGAAAGTGCATAAATAGCACTTAAATATATTTACCGCCAGATGCAAAATAAACCATTTACGGACATAAACTATGTAAACTGGGAAAAATACGTTAACAATGGGATTATCCTCCTTGATTTCTGGGCTGAATGGTGCACGGCATGCATGGCACAAGATGAGGCTTATCAGGAGATTGCGGAAAAATATTCCGGGAAAATTGTTCTCGGGAAAATTCATGTAGGCGATAATAGGTTTCTGGCCGATAAATTCGGTGTAAGGAATATACCCTTTTGATACTAATGAACAATGGGAAAGAAATTTCCCGCATGAGCGGAATTGAAAACAGAAATGCCTTGGAAAGATTGATAGAGAAAGAAATAGCAAAAAACCAAGGGACTTTCCGTTCAAAGACATTTAAGGACAATACAACTAATTAACAATTAACAAAAATGAATTTATATTTTTGGATACCATTTGGAATATTACTTATCGTTTTTTTATTTGCCTTTATGAAGAGGTATAAGATGATAAAAGAGTTAAAAGACATGCCGGAAAGCGATAAGTTAAAGATATTGACTGATGCGACCTTCAAAAAAACCATATCGAAAGGGGTTACCTTAGTGGATTTCTGGGCAAGTTGGTGTACGCCATGCAAAATACAAGGCCCAATAGTAAATGAGCTTGCAGAGGCTATAGGCGATAGGGCGAATATATGCAAAATGGATGTTGATGCCAACAAAAAATCGCCGGGGGAGTATTCAATAAGGAACATCCCGACGATAATAATATTCAAAAACGGGAAACCGGTCAAAAAGTTTGTCGGGGTAAAAACGAAAGCCGTTTTGTTAAAAGCAATTAACGAGCAATTGTAGCTTAACCGATATAGAGTCCGCATTGCAATAGGGCAACATCAAAAACCACAAACATCTTTATGACGTAACTATTTAGGTTATTGGCAGTTATGCCGGGGGAAAAAATATCAACAATTTATTGTTTGCAAATTTGTTTAAACCAAATAATGTTTCTATTTTTGCAGCCCGATTTTTAGGAGTATTTAAATAAGAGCTTAAGAAACATAAGGATATAATGAATACATTAAGTTATAAGACAGTAAGTGCCAATAGAAACACTGTGAACAAAGAGTGGGTTTTAATTGATGCCGAAAATGAAGTATTGGGAAGGTTGGCATCCACTACGGCAATGTTGCTTCGCGGCAAGTACAAGCCTGAATACACGCCTCATGTTGATTGTGGGGATAATGTAATAATTATCAATGCCGACAAGATAAGGCTGACAGGAAACAAATGGAATGCAAAGACCTATGTTCGCCACAGTGGTTATCCGGGTGGTCAAAAAAGCGCAACAGCAAAGGAGCTTATGGCTAAAAAGCCGACAGCAATGGTAGAGAAAGCCATTAAAGGCATGTTGCCAAAGAACAAGCTCGGGGCCGATTTGTTCCGTAATCTTTATGTATATGCCGGAAGCGAGCACCAACAAGGAGCTCAGAAACCGAAGAAAATAAATTTAAAATCAATCAGATAATTAACAAATGGAAGTTGTTAACACACTCGGTAGAAGAAAGACCGCTATTGCCAGGATTTACGTTAGTGAAGGCGAAGGAAAGATTACTATAAACAAACGTGATTATAAAGAATTTTTCCCTACAGCCACTTTACATTATGTTGTCGAACAGCCACTTATGCTCACAGACAACCTAGGCAAATACGACATTAAAGTAAACCTCGACGGCGGTGGTGTTACAGGACAGGCCGAAGCTCTTCGTCTTGCTATTTCCCGCGCTCTTGTTAAAATCGATCCGGAATACCGTCCCGTTCTTAAAGAAAACGGGCTAATGCGTCGCGACCCTCGTATGGTGGAACGCAAGAAACCGGGTCAGCCAAAAGCCCGTAAGAAATTCCAGTTCAGTAAACGTTAATATTTTTTCCTTTATACCGGAACGAGTTTAGTATCCAAACTGCCAAAACTTCAAATGAACTATTTGGCAGTTGTTAAAAGAGAATGTAAACAAAAAATCAAAAAAATGACTAAAGTAGGTTTTGAGGATTTACTTGATGCAGGAGTTCACTTCGGACACCTTCGTCGTAAATGGAATCCTAACATGGCTCCTTATATTTTCATGGAGCGCAATGGTATCCACATTATTGACCTGTACAAAACACAGGCTAAATTAGAAGAAGCACAAAACGCTCTTAAGCAAATTGCCAAATCGGGTCGTAAAATCCTTTTTGTTGCTACCAAAAAGCAGGCAAAAGACATAGTATCAGAAACCGTGAGCAAGATAAACATGCCTTATATCACTGAAAGGTGGACAGGTGGCATGTTGACAAACTTTGCTACAGTAAGAAAAGCCATCCGTAAGATGACCGGTATCGACAAATTAACTAAAAGCCCTGCTTACCTTAACTTGTCGAAACGCGAGCGCCTTCAAATTACGCGCGAGCGCGCCAAGCTGGAAAAAACCCTGGGCAGTATTGCAGATATGAACCGTATTCCTTCTGCATTGTTCATTGTTGACATCAACAAAGAGCATATCGCGCTTGCCGAAGCAAAAAAACTGAACATCCCCGTTTTCGGAATGGTTGACACCAACTCCGACCCTACTTCTGTTGACTTTGCCATTCCGTCCAATGACGATGCATCTAAATCAATTGCCCTTATTGTTACTGCTGTTGCCCAATCGATAGCCGAAGGCCTCAACGAAAGAAAGCTGAGCAAGGACAAAAAAGAGGAAGAGCATAAAGCGGAGGTTGCCGCCGAAGATATCAAAGCCAAGTCGAAAGCATTGGAGGATGCTGAGGCACAAGCAGATATTGATGCCGAAAAAACAAAAGTAAAGGTCAATGCAGAAGGTGAGAAGGAAACTACCAGACCAAAAAGAACCAGGAAAACTGTTTCTAAAAAGAAATAATAAAATATTAAGAATTAAAAGTAGGTAAAATGAAAATTACAGCTCAACAGGTTAACGAACTCAGGAAAATTACCGGTGCCGGCATGATGGATTGCAAGAATGCATTGGTAGAATGCGAGGGGGACCTGGAAAAAGCAATTGATATACTTAGGAAAAAAGGACAAAAAGTTGCCGCAAAGCGCGCCGACCGCGAAGCCGGTGAAGGCGTAGTGCTTGCTAAAGTAAGCGATGACAAAAAATTCGCTGCTGCTGTCATGGTTAACTGCGAGACCGATTTTGTTGCAAAAAATGCTGATTTTATTGCTTATGTACAAGGTGTTTTGGACTTAGCGATCGAAAACAAGGCTGCTGATCTAGAAGCATTAAAAGCATTATCATTTAATGACAGAACTGTTGAAGAAACTATTACCGATCAAACGGGGAAAATTGGCGAGAAAATTCAATTGGCCCATTACGAGCTTGTTGAAGCAGAATCAGTTTATGCATATATCCACCCCGGCAACCGTATTGCTTCAATAGCCGGTTTTAATAAAGTTGGTGATAATTACGCTGCTGCAGGCAAAGATATAGTCATGCAAATTGCTGCCATGTCGCCTGTTGCTTTAGATAAGGATTTTGTTAGCCGGGAAACTATTGACCGCGAACTCGAAATCGGCAAGGAACAGGCTCGCCAGGAAGGCAAACCTGAAGCCATGCTTGAGAAAATAGCCATGGGCAAATTGAATAAATTCTTTAAAGAAAACACTTTGTTAAATCAGGCTTTCATTAAAGATACCAAATCTACCGTTGCTCAATATTTGCAATCAGTTGAAAAAGGTCTTACCGTTACCAACTTCAAACGTCTGGCTCTTCAATCGTAAGAAATAAAAATTCTTTTAAAAAAAAAGGCCTTGAAAATTTCAAGGCCTTTTTTTTTATTTATGCCTTCTCCTAGCTTCCTGCCTCAAATATAAATAGCCTTGTTTTATTGATTCATCGTCTGCTTCGGGATCTTCCTCCAAAACTTTTACCTTATATTCACTATACGTCATATTTTCAATTTCATCGAGCATAGCGTTCCAATCCTCTTCCGACATTTCATCATTCTGAATATTTGATGTATCAGATAAGTCGGGGAACATTGATTTTGCATCAACAACCTCAAAGTCAAAACCATCAGGGACATTGAAAATTTCCTTGGGAACAGACTCATTAACAGTAAGTTTTGTAGCCATTTCTATATTATGCCCATTTTTTGTTTTTAAAGTAAGGCCATTCCAAACCCACAAACGATGCGAACCCTGTTTCCATATCTCGCAATCTTTATCCATTATTGTTTCGTGCCCTATCATCTTATAGCCCAGATGTTCCAATATCCTTTTCGACGATTCTTCCCAATCCCTGTCCGGGTTGGCAAGGAAAAATGCTGCGGGATTATGTACCTGAACGGCAGATTTATCGGCAAAATCAATACTAATCATATTGCTGCCGATTAAAATCTCGGCCGTCTTGATAGTTTTCTTTTTCTTCCTGACATAATCGTACTCGGCATATTTATATCCTCCCATATCAATATAGATTTCCTTTCGCTCAGTTTTGGAATCATTGACGGAATATTCTACTATGGCTGATTCAAAGGAGTAGCGTTTATAATCCGCCGGATCTTTGCTTTCAACATTTTCATCATATCCGTCAACCAATTCCTGATACTTATCCAGACCCTTATACATATACTCTTCACCTTGTTTTTGTTTTTTTTCAATGGTATCGATTGCTGGTTCGGCTGCATCAGTGGCCTTGTTCAAGCCTTTATCAGCCTCTTCCATACCTTTATCCTCGGCTTTGGTTTTTTGCTCAATAGCCTTTTCTTTTCCGATTTTTTTATACTTATTCTTTATTCTATTCTCTATTCCAAATTGAGAATAGGAATTACTCGAAAATGCAAATATTAAAACGCCCAATACTAAAATCAACTTTTTCATATATCAATTATTTAATAATATTTAAAATTACAATTTATTTCTTACCGAGAACTTAAAAACATCAGATCCCCCACCAACTGTATAGCCTAAATACGGCCCTCTGAAAAATACTTTTTTCATGGGCAGGCGAGTATGAACAATATTGATAGGAGACCATGTATAGCCACCATCCTGAGTGTGATAAAGCTTCGTCTTTACAATATCGCCAGTATTAATAATATTTACGGTGGCATAACCTTCCTCAGTACTAAGCATCCATATAGAGCCGAAGTTATAGGCATCTTCAACATTGATCTTTTCCCACGATTGTCCACCATCAGTAGTTTTAAGAACACAGGCAAACCCCTGGCTTTCCCTGCCCACTAGCCATCCTTTATTCTCATCCAGGAAAAACGCGCCATAAATATCATCGTCACGGGTTATTCCGGATGCGTTTAATTGTATTGGCTCCCAACTTAAACCACCATTATCACTAAGCATAATATATTGACGGAGAGGATTTGACTGAGACTTCAAATTATAAACAATTCCTTTGGCATTTCTGAAATAAATTTTGGGCTTTGTGGGCATATCGCTATAATAATATGGAATATTAATGCCCGGTGATGGTACATAATCGCCAGTGACCGCTTTTGCTGACATTATTTGATAGCCTTCTTCGTTTATAACATTTCCTACTGCCACCAAATTACCGATATTGCTAATTGTAATATCGCTCACTTCAAAATTTTTGTATGTTATTTCAAATCCGTCCAAAGTCTGATACTTGATATCGGACCATCCCACAGAAGTAATAACCTCACCTGATATTGTAGTGGCCAGTATCTCACCTTCATTCATAAAAACAATATTATCCAAAGTATTTGGCGCTAACACTCCTGTTGGAGATATAGTTTGCCAATCAACACCTCCATTGGTAGAATGCAACATATAACCGCCAAAGCCATAGGCTGTACCACCTACCATCCAACCTTCATTAGAAGCTGAGAAGAAAACATCAGTATTAATATTTTCGTTGGTAAGTCCCAGATCGCTCAAATCAACAATTTCCCATTTGGCATCCAACAAACTTACATTTACAGTGTCTGAATCAACAATATTTTCACCAATTATTTCATTTACAACCAATTGATGTTCGCCATAGGTGGCAGAAACAGTATTCCAATTCAACAACCAGGGCTCTTCGGCAACACTTCCAATAAGGTTTCCATTATTATAAAAGTCAAGCCGTGTTGGTGCTGGCCCGGTGGTTCTTGCCGATAATTCAATTGTAGATTCCTTTGGTAGCCAGTCGCCATCAGTGGGAGATTTAAAAAACACCCCTATATCCATAGGTTCGTCTTCCAGATGCATTAAATTCTGCTCAAACAAACAAAAGTCCTTTTTCCATGCCTCTTCAAATATTAATACATCCACTCTGATACCAACTTCTGATTTTACGCCTATAGTATAATCCAAGTCCCAATTATCAGTTCCTGTATGCAGCTCAGCATCAAGTAATGAGCAGGCGCTAACATTTGTAAACGGTCCGGCAACGCCATAAAGCATCAAGCTTATCTCAGGACCAACATTTGCCTCGATGGAAGCTGACACATCTAGTTGCGGAGGATAATAATCGAAGGTAAATGTTTTATCTTTTATTGACTCCCAACCATTATCCGAAGTATAACGCGTACCAAGTTTACCATTAAAGGTTTCGGAAGCACCGGCACTAAAATTTGCAGTAATACTTCCATCAACCTCTATGAACAGTTGAATTTTTGGAATAAAAACCACAGGGACAGGGCCGACGAAAAATGTCCATGGCTCGAAATAGAAGGTGGCAAAGGGAATACGCTCGGTTAATGTTGCTCCGTACTCTGAAGTTACATCTATACTGGCACTTTGATTTATCTCTACTCCCGATTGAAAAAGATCGACTTCAACTTCAGGAGGAGCACATAAAATACAATATGACCAATTGAAGTCGAAGAAAATCTCTATATCCAATTGAGTGCTCCCACTAACAGTTATTTTATCTTTTCCACTACCGAACTCCTGATTGTAATCCAAATCAAAAACAGTGAAATAAGTATTCTTTAGTGTTTTAAGCTTAACTCCATCGGCTAGTTCCATCCGCTGTATCTGACTGGTTTTCAGCTTGCCGCTATTAAAATTAATACTTCCTTGGAGTATGGCCTCCGTAAGTCCTGCGGGCTCGGTCTCAACAACAGTCTCTCCTTTTGAGGAATCTATTTTCTTTACTTTTCTAAGATATCCATAAGCTGCCATTTCAGAACCGCTATCCACCAGAATATCACCAATTTTAAAATGCTTGGTAATATCGGTTTCTGAGCTAAAAGTAAAATTTGTTGTATCTATTTTACTTATAGCATTTCTCGTTTCCAAATCCATCACCTTGGTGTTCTCGGAAACAATAACGGTAGTTGTGTCAGGAGTTGGGTCCGGATCAGGTTTAGTGTTTTTTTTCTTGCAAGCAAACGGACTGATTAAAATACCAATAACGAATACTATTAGAAGTAAATTCCTCATTTTAATGATTTGAAATTATTAAAGTGCATGTGTTTAAATGTTGTTAAATAAACCCCCAGTCATCACTAAAAGTGACAACCAGAGGTAGTATTCATCAAAAATTATCGTTCTTTTTTATAACTTTATTTGGATGATGTATTCCCATAGTTTCCATATCTTTTGGGCCATCCTTTATCAGATAAACCCGTTCCATCTCCTTCAAAGCAATAAACACTGGCTTTTCCAACAACTAAAATATCTCCATTGTGATTAATAGTCATATTATGAAACTCATCATTACAGAGTTTGCAGCCCCAAAATTGCTCCCACAAATAATTGCCGCTTGGGCCGAGGGAAGCAACAATCCTCGAAATATTTTCGTAGGTTTTATTTCCACCCAAGCTAATTACGGGCGCTTTTGAAACAAGCCCGTCGTATTGCCAGTCGGCTTTAATATCTGAAGTCCATGCAATTCCATCTTGCCCCACTTTTTCGCATCTATCGCATGAAACATAACAATCGCCATTTACATCAACTGTAACATTGGAAATCATATCAGATAATGAAGTAGCAGAATGCCAGTTTTCAACACCCTGATTACTTACAGAAAAAACGTATTGTGCACTACTGTTTTCCATTCCGAAAACAAGATTGTTATTGTCATCAATTGCAAAATCCTTAATTCGTGGAGTTCCACCACCTACTGAATAATCTTCGGGAGCCAGCCATGTCCAATTTTTTGATACGCAATTTCCTCCATCAACATAATTTATTATGGCGAATTCCGAATTACCCACTTCGGTGTATATTCCCACATAAATATTATTGCCATTTATGGCAATTGCATTTGCAAAAGCTATTGAATCGGTATCGGAATATTGGATTATTGTTTCCCATGTTTTATTGCCGTCAAGGTTGTAGGCATTTAATTGGGTTTGACCAAAAAATCCTAAGTCCACAAAATTTGTCGTGTATATTTTATCTGTTGTTAGAGCAAATATTTCCTGTGCACCAGAAGCATCTGAAGTCCATATTTGAGAGCCATCATTCGAGTTGAGGCAAATTAGGCTGCCATTGTTTATATAAAATATTTTATCTTCAAAATATATCAATCGCGAGAGCGGAAAATCTCCTACATCCAAAGTCCATTTTTCATCTCCTGCGGCAGACAATTTAACTAATAGCCCACCATATTGCACATCGGCAACCACATAAATATTGCCTTCCTCGTCTATTGCAGGGACAGTGTTATACAAAGAAAAAGCCATTACAGCAGGGAAATCGTAAGTCCATTTCAACCTATCTGTTTGATTGTCGCTTGGCTCGGGGAGGAGGCCTTCCTCGCATGATTGCGTCAGCAAGATCATCATCGCAAAAAGGAAGTATTTGTATTTTAACACGATATTCATGACCTACGCTTTTTTATCTACTCGCTGTGTTTCCGTTATTTTGATAGACCCGCGGCCATGGCGCATCTTGTATTTTAGCACCATCACCTTTGACACAGGTAACAAACACATCCCCAACAACAACCATATTACCATCCTTGGTCAAAAGCGGATAACCGGGCTTGGTGAAATTTGTCTCATCATATTTTGCCCAGGCAATCCCTCCTATTGTGCTTACATTGAGAATGCCTCCATTTTCGGCATGATATACAGTATCGTTATCAGCCAGGACACAACCTGTGCGTAAGTTTGAATTTGGAACATCGGTATCGGACGAAAACTCCCAGACCAAGCCTCCACCGGGAGAATATTTAGCAAATATTGGAATTGCCGTATAAAAATTATTGTTTTTGTCGATTAGGATATTATATATCTCCCCGGCATTTTGCTCCGGTATTTCCACTGTGTTTGCAAGGGCTCCGTCATCATTAATAATATAAACATTAGAAGGTTCAACACCGCTAGCTTTGCTTATTATACAGAAAACCCTTCCGCCGGCATCAACGGGAATGCTTCTCTGCCCAAAAACATAGTTTATATCTACTTCATAATCCGGCTTATATACCCACTCAATATTGTTGGAGCCCAAATTCATCTTTATTACTTTTGGCGTATAATAGCTTCTAGAAGCATTAGATCGAACTCCTAAATAAATATTATCGCCCACTATACTGATGAGTTTAATTTCGTCATCTCCCAGATCGACACTTTTTAAGAGATCCCCGCTCGATAGGTCGAAGTAGTGCAGCTCGTCAACGTCAGGGTAATTGCCGCCCCATTTTGCCCCGACTAATAAATAATCAGGGGTTGCTGCCATGGCCTCAATTAAACCTTCAGTTATTAAGTCAGGGGCATAATGCCAAATTTCAGTACCGTCACTTGCATTTACGCAGTAAATAGTTTCTTGAAAATAATAGAGCTCATCATAAGCTGAAACAACATAAACAACTTTGTTGTCGATGTACATCACCCTTGATAAATCAACATAGTTTGAGCTTGAGAAATGCTTATCCCATAAAGCATTTCCATTTTTATCATTGGCAAAAACATAAACATCTTTCGCACCATCAGGCTCCTGCTGAATACTAAAAAAAATATTTCCATTCTCATCCATTGCCGGAATTACGTCAGAGTGTATTTGATGTTTATCGTATTTATATTGCCAAACAATGGGATGTGCTTCATTATCTTCGCCAGGAGTGAATGTATTTTTATCACATCCGCTAAAAGCGAAAGCAAGTATGCTTGCAATTGCTATTAATATTGTGGTTAACTTATTCATGTGTATATAAATTTTTTTTCGATTTTTGATAATGATTACAAATCCGAAACAGCGGTAGTCATTAATAATATAGTGAGTTGTTTCATGATATTTTTTATTAAGGAATCAAGAACCAAGAAAAGGGGTCAGGCCTTTATTATCCCGACTTTAATACCAAATCTTGGTTCCTGATTACTGATTCTATTTAGACCCTTCCGTCCCAACAGTAATAGTTCCGCTCATCGGGAACTCTTCTGCGAATCCAACTCCTCCGAATAGAACAATGTTTTCAAGAACATATTTATCTGCAGACTCATGATAAACAGTACCTGCACCAGCAACTAAAGTTACAATACCCTCAATTGGACCACTTGCTACCATTACTGTTGTTGCGCCATTTGGCGCATCTAATGAAAGTGTTGCTGTAGCGCCTACTGCGGGAACATTTGGAATTGCAATTTGAAATTGCCCCCCTTTTTTGTCGTCAGCATAAAATGTTACACCTTCTTCCACCTCATAAATATCACTCTTTAAAGTGCTGTAACTAACCCCGTTGATACTTACATCGAAACTTCCTTTGTAAGTCACCCCCGGATCTGCCGGGCTGTCTTCGCTTTTTTTGCAAGCCGAAAACAGCAAGCTAACCGATACCAATAATGCAAATGCAATTTTTAAATTTTTCATCTTTTTAAGTATTTATTCTTTTCGATTTTTTATTTACTAGATGTATTACCATAATCGCCATAAGGCTTAGGCCAACCGCTGCTTGCCAGGCCTTTGCCATCACCTTTGAAACAACGTACTACTTTTTGCTCTGTAGAAACACTGATAATGTTACCATCATGTGTGAGAACAGGCATGTGAAGGTTACCATACTCTATTCCACCACCATTTTCAGAATTCACTTTCCAATCCAGATTACCTGAGGATTTTACACAATACAAGCCGAACAACTGTGCGTCATATAAATTATCGTTTGAGGAAATTACCGGAGCAGTGGAAAAAGAGGGGTTTATAATAAGTCCGTCGTTAATATCGCTTTCCCAAACCACATTGCCGTTATTGTCCATCTTGACAAGGTTCCCTTTTCCAATAATAATATCGTTGTTGGATGTTAAGAGGATGTTGCTGGCATAACCTTCGTTATAACTTGCATCAAGGTTGATAGTATTAACAAGGTCCCCGCCGGGCGAAACTATGGTGATGTTTTCTTCACGAAAATATATATTGCCCTCTGCTCCGATTGGGAGGTCGAAAAGTGTTATCAAACTTCTGTCCCTATTCCCGTTTTTCAGGTTGGGCAATTTATACGCCCACACCGAATCGCATGTCGAACCCTTATCGTCGTAGCGGAAAAGATACATATCATCCATAAAATACAATTGGTTGTCGATAACGCTAAGGTTAAAGCTTGCTCCCATTGTAGGGCCTTGCTTTACCCATAATTCATTACCGTCGGTATCGAGAGCCATTAAATAGCCATAAAAAAACTGACCCGAGGAAACATATAACTTATTGTTGTTATATGCCAACTTTGGCATCCACTCAAAATCGTAATCGGCCCTAAGGTCTTTGGACCAAATTGTATTCCCACTAGAGGCATCGATGCAGTAAATTGCCGAGGGCTCATCAGTAACAACATATACTTTTCCGCCGGCATAGGTAACTTTATCAGTGCCCTGACCCTCTACTTCATTTACCCAAATTTGGGCACCGTTTTTATCTAAAGCCACTGTTGAAACCGATGCCCCGTCTTCCTTGAGCATCGAAAAGTAAATGTTGTCGTTTTCGTCAACGGCAGGCAAAATATCCGCTAAACCGCCAAAACCTATGTCGTAAGTCCACAACACTTCATGCTTGCCGTTGTCGGGATCGGGACTTGGGACTATAGGATCTTTGCCTCCACAAGAACTTAACAGCAATGCAGCAATAGCCAACATCAAAACTGAATTAATTAATTTTTTCATTTCACTTAAAGTTATATTATTTATTGATTATCTTGTAATTGTCAGGAATCTGAAATCTGGTTCTTGGTATGTCGATACCTGTAATTATTTCAATAGCCTCAGAGTTTATTTCAATACCCATTATTTCCATTTCTGATTTTAAAATGATGTTGTTCCACACCCACATACTCCCGTTTTCGCCTGAATATTTCTCACAAACTATTCCCGAGACTTTTTCGTCGGATGTTTTTGCATAAGCCATTTCATTTAAAAGACCAGCGTATATAATGTTATGTTTATTTTTAAGATTTAAATCTGAAATTATTGATTTTATAGCAGTATGTTCGATTTCTTTTATAGTGATAATTGTATCGTAACATAAGATGTTCAATGTTTTATCTACCGGTTCATTATCATCTCCCTCAATTGTTTTTAAATCATAGAACAATTCCCCGTAATCATCAAAATGAATCAGTTCCGTTCCGGTAAGCCTACCTCCCAGCTTATACTTGATCATACCTGATTTAAAAGCATATTCCTGAAGTTTTTGTTTACTGTCGGTTTGAAACAGACTTATGAAGGCCAATGCAAACAAGGCAAATAGTTTCATATACTGCTATTAAAAAAATATCTATTTTAACATAAAAGCAATTCCGAATTTTATTGATGACAAGGTTCCGTATCCTAGTTCGGCAAAAAGCCCGAATTTGTCCTTCATCATCATTCTGCCACCAACGAAAGCTTCAACATAAGGTGATACTGTTTCAGCCCCCTAAATAACTGGACTTGATTAGTGAAGTTAAAAACACTAATTTTGTAGTTATGAGCAATCCCCCTACCATAAAAATTCCGGTTGAATATTTTCGCTAACGGGAGTACATTTGCACCGAGCTCCTTGTAGAGTCCGGTTTTCTGAATGGTGCTGCTGCCTGTCGGCAGACAGGTGAAAAGTCCGAGCGCAATCAT
>JAJRQZ010000081.1 GCA_024279935.1 Bacteroidota bacterium | reverse complement strand
TATTGCTGATAATCATGAAGGCTGTCGTAAATATTGCTCTGTATAAAACTGTTGACCTGAGAACTTATATTGAAAGTTATTGCAAACAGCAGCACAATAATAAAAAGCAGGCGACAAAATGATTTTTTATATTTATTTGGCAAGTAAAGCATTAATTTGTGCAAGAAGTCATGTTTTAAGTGAATTAACTTCAATTTACGTATTGTTAATCAAACATATATAATTTGACATAAATACTGCAAAATACTAAATTTAATTAAATCACAAAAAAAAAGGGGGGCAACGCCCCCCTTAACTTAACCAACCAAATAACTTATTTATTTGGACTTAACAAAACGCCCCTTTATACTCTTAACGCCATCGCCCTTGAGGTTAAGCGAAAAAATATAATTACCGGGAAGAAGACCTTTGGCATCAAGGCTAATTATTTGCTCGCCCTCGCGAACAGCTATATCCCTTTTGTCAAAGACCTTTTTGCCAGTCAAGTCGTAAACCACAAGACTTGCCTGACTGAATTCGCTTGACGACTTAACATTAAAGTTGATATTGCTCACAACCGGGTTCGGGTATGTATTAACTTCAACGTTTAGCAATTGTTTGTTTTTGAATAACGGTAGTTTAATCTCAGTATTGTCTAGTTTGTTGTTATCAGAGTCGAGGAGCATGCTGCCCGGGAGCAAACTGATTAGCTCGCCTTCGGATATTTGCCCCTCATTGTTTCCGGCAATTTCAATTGTAAACAATTCATTGCCGTCAACCATGCTTGTACCTTGGCTAAAGTTCAGCCAATTTGCCATAATAACACCACTTTTATTATCAACGGAATAATTAAAGTTTTCATCAGGCCCACTAATGCTCAATATGTTTAGTTTTTCAGGGGCATACGACAGGTTGACCTGAAAACCATCCAAGTCGCCGTCGTAATTGGAAGCCACTGCAAATTTCGTTGTTTCCTGCTTGCCAGGCATTTCCATACTATAATACTCTGTTGGAAGAATATTTATATCTCTGCCTGTTGGTTCCCATTCACCTTCAACGTCGCCCATAGAGGAGCCCCAGGTATCCGAAGTAGTAGTGTCGCCGGCTGCTCTTGAGGCAAATGTTACCGACACTTCCTCAAAAGTCCAGTCGCCACCGGGAAAAGCTTTTTGTTGCGTTAAATAACTGACCCATATTAAGGCAAAATCCACAAAATCGACTTGGCCTGAAGTATCGACATCAGCCGCTTGGTACTGAATTGAATCGAATGTAACCCAGCCCAGCAGATAAAACAACACCTCGGCGGCGTCATCAATATCAACATTAATTGACTCCATATCAATATACGACTCCAATGAATATTGACCGCTTGGAATACCACTTAACGAATATTCGCCGGCCAAGTTTGTTAAATCAGAAGCGATCAACGAATCATTCGTATCGTATAAACGTACTTGCACGTCGGGAATTGGCAAACTTGTGTCTGCATGGTAATAATATGCACCCGTCAATACATTTTGTGAGAATAATGAACCGCACAACATCAGGAAGCTTGCTAAGAAAACTGATAATACTTTTAAATTTTTCATCTTGTAATTATTTTTTTGTTATATATAAAAAGGACACCTTGTCAATTATTAGTACCCAAAATTTGTATTTTCATACCCCCCCAAGCTAAAAAAATTAAATATTTTTTCTTTAAAAAATAATATTTCTACTTTTGACCTTATTAAATATACTGAGAATGAAGCATTTAACTAGTCTAGTATTTTTGTTGATTATTCTGTCAATCAGCGGGTTAGCACAAACAAAACAAAATATCCGGATTAAGATCGAGAATTACAGCGACACTTCCTTATTGCTAACATCATATTATGGCGATAAGATCAGGCTGGTGGATACGGCCTATTCCACAAAAGGTAGTTTCGATTTCAATTTTCGCGAACCGCTGAAAGGCGGTATCTATATGGCCGTCAGCAGCAAAAAAACGAAACTGTTCGAGTTTATCGTAAACAATGAGCCGAATCAAAGTTTTATCACAGACACTACAGCCTATATCAAACAGATGAAAATAAAAGGCAGCAAGGAGAACAAAGCATTTTTTGAATATGTTTTGTTCAACGAAGCAGTATATAAACAAAGCCTCTCAATTTCATCAAAGCTCAAAGAAACAGGACTCTCCGAGCAACAAAAGCAAAAATATACGCATCAGCTGGATTCTTTGAACGGAATTTCGGTTGATTATAAAGTTAATTTAATCAAATCAAAACCTGATTTGTTTGTCTCAAAGCTTTTAAAGTCGATGCAGGACCCCGAAATCCCGGACAATATCAGGGCAACTAAAGACAGCTCCTATATATATAGGTATTATAAATCTCATTACTGGGATAAATTGGATCTTTCGGACAGCAGGTTCCTAAGGACTCCCATGTTGGATAAAAGGATTAAAGAATATTTCGACAGATTGGTTGTTTTCCAACCTGATTCAGTAATAAGGGAAATTGATCTCATTATTGCGAAAACCAATAATAACGAAGAAGTCTATAGTTATCTTTTATGGCATTTCGTTAAAGAATACCAGAGTCCAAAGTATATGGGCTTCGACAAGGTTTTTGTGCATCTTGTTGAGAATTATTTTGCAAATCCCGCTTATGAAATCGAAAACAACTCAGAATCGGTGAAAAAAACACTTGTTGACAGATCCGATAAAATCAAGCCGCTATTGCTGGGCAGTCCCGCCCCCGACTTAATATTGATCGACACATCGGGCGCATACACATCTTTCAGTCATTTGAACAACAAATATATCGTAATCCTGTTCTTTGATTACGAATGCGGAATCTGCAAAAAGGAAATTAAATACCTGACTGACAACGAGGGAGACTGGAAATACGATGTTGGGATTTTCGCTGTCAACGTAAACGGTGATTTGGATAAATGGAAAGAGTTTATTAAAGAGAAAAACATAGGTTCATGGACGAATGTTAACGGAACAAGGAGCGTTACCCAGGATTTCCACGATATTTATGATATTTATGGCACACCGGTTATTTATCTGCTGGATGAGAAAAGAAACATCATTGCCAAGCGGATGGGCGCCGATCAGATAATCTCAATTATAGAACGAACAGAGAAAAGCAAGGAGTAGCAACTGCCAAATGTGGGATATACTGGATTCGAACCAGTGACCCCCGCCCTGTCAAGGCGATGCTCTAAACCAACTGAGCTAATATCCCTTGGGAATCGGCAAAAATAGCAAAAAAAACATTAAAATGTAATTTTCAAATTTCTATCTTTGCTGCTTTTAAAAATATGTTTTATATGAAGTCGATAAAATTGATGATTTTAAGTGTCAGCATACTGTTCGGGAGTACGATATTTTGTCAGGAAAAGCCCAAAAACATAAAACTGGAGGATATATGGAAGTATTATAAATTTATGCCAAAGAACATTTCAGGGATGAATTCCTTGAGTGACGGCATTCATTATACTTCAATAAAAAACGGCTCCCTGATAGTTTATGACTATAAGGGCGGCGATTCGGTAAAAACCTTGATTTATGCTGATAAACTTATACCGTCCGGGGCCGACAAGCCCATACGCCTTAGTTCATTTACAATAAACAATTCAGGCGACAAATTCCTGATTCCAACAAACACAGAACCCATTTACAGGCATTCATCAAAATCGGTTTTCTATATTTGGGATGAGAAACAACAAAAGCTCAATCTACTATCTACTGATAAACAACGACTTGCTGCTTTTTCACCCACTCAGAACAAAGTGGCATTCGTTAGGGAAAACAATCTTTATATTAAAGACCTAGATACAGGCGAGGAAAAACAAATCACAACTGACGGAAAAACAAATTCGATTATTAATGGTACTTGCGATTGGGTTTACGAAGAGGAATTTGGATTCACCAAAGGTTTTTATTGGTCGCCGGAAGGAAACAAGATTGCTTTTTACCGTTTCGACGAAGCCAAGGTAAAAGAGTATGGCCTTACTTTTTACGGGGATTTATATCCCAGCGAACGCAAATATAAATATCCGAAGGCAGGCGAAGATAATTCATTGGTTGAAATTTATGTTTACAACCTTGAGACAGAGGAAACGACAAAAATGGATATCGGCCCCGAGGCAGATCAATATATCCCAAGAGTTAAGTGGACAAACGATAACAACAAACTGGCAATCCAACGCTTAAACAGACGGCAAAACCACCTGGACATTCTTTTAGCCGATGCTGACAACGGCAAGTCAAGGGTGATTTATAGCGAAGACAATGAATATTACATCGACATAACGGATGACCTTACATTTTTGAACGGCAACGAACAGTTTATTATCAGTTCTGAACAAAACGGGTTCAACCATTTATACTTATATAATACGGATGGCAGCTTGAGCAAACAACTGACCTCCGGCAACTGGGACGTAACAAAGGTTTATGGTTACGACAAAATCAAAAAGCGTGTTTTTTATCAATGCGCAAAATCTAGCCCGCTCAACAGAGACATTTATTATGCGACCTTAAAAGGCGAAAATGTTGCCGTCGCAACAAGGCCGGGCACCAACGATGCCGATTTCAGCACTAATTATAAATATTTCATAGGCAGGTTCTCCTCATCGGATCATGCACCGATAATAAGCGTCAACAGCTCATCCGGAAAGCTTGTCAGGATTCTCGAAGACAACGAGAAGTTCATGAAAATGCTTCAAGGCTATAATCTTGCTGAAAAGGAATATTTTAAAATAAGCTCCCCTAATTTCAAGCTGCCCGATTCGAGCACCGTTAGTTTAAACGCATGGAGAATCCTTCCCCCCGATTTCGACAGCACCAAAAATTACCCTGTACTCATAACAATTTACGGCGGTCCCGGATCACAGCAAGTTACAAATTCATGGGGATATTTTAATTATTTCTGGTATGAGATGCTGGCCGAGAACGGTATCATAGTTATTTCCGTCGATAATCGCGGCACGGGAGCCCGTGGCGAGCTGTTCAAGAAAATGACACAAAAAGAACTGGGCAAATACGAAACCCTCGATTATATTGAGGTCGCAAAATATATGGGCGACCTGCCTTATGTTGACAAAGATAGAATTGCGATCTTTGGCTGGAGTTATGGAGGTTTCATGGCCAGCAACGCACTATTCCAGGGAGCCGAATATTTTAATACCGGAATTGCAGTTGCTCCGGTAACAAACTGGCGGTATTATGACAACATCTATACAGAGAGGTTTATGGTCAAACCACAGGACAATGCCGATGGCTACGACAAAAACTCCCCCATAAACCATGTCAAGGAATTGAAAGGCAACTATTTGCTTATTCACGGAAGCGCAGATGACAATGTGCATTTTCAAAACACCATGGATTTGATCACCGCCTTGGTCGAAGCCGACAAACAGTTCGATTTAATGGTTTATCCAAACAAAAATCACGGAATTTATGGTGGGAACACACGATTCCACCTTTATACCAAGATGACTAGTTTCTTATATGAACATTTGAAATAAAAAACTTTGCGGCAAAAATTTTTTATATATCTTTGCCGCCCGATAATTATACATATTTTTTAACATTAATCGAAAGGATTAGGTATTTACCATGATTATTATTCCTATTAAAGAAGGCGAAAACATTGACAGGGCCTTAAAAAGATTCAAACGCAAATTTGAGAAAACCGGCGCCATGAAAGAGCTCAGGGCGCGTCAAAGGTTCACAAAACCTTCGGTTGTCAAAAGAGAACAGAATCTTAAAGCAATTTATGTTCAACAGCTTCGCCAGGCAGAACAGGGCTGATTATTCCGGTTTTACGAATTTTTAAGGAAGAAATTTTGAACCAAGTAGTTTTTTTACTATATTTGGTTTCGGATTTCTTCTTTTTTTTATGGCAGAAAAAAAATATTTTCAATATATAGAATCGGAAAGACGGTTTTCACCTAATACAATAATAGCGTACAAAACAGACATCAAGGAATTCAAGGAATTCCTTTGGTCTGATTTCGAGATAAACGAAATAAGCAAGGCTAGCCATCAAATTATAAGGTCGTGGGTTGCGCACTTGCTCGATAATGGATTTATGCCCGGCAGTGTAAACAGGAAAATAAGCACATTGAGATCATATTTTAAATTCTTGCAGAGCAGGAAGCTGATCAGTACAAACCCGGCTTCGCAAATCATCGCGGTCAAGCAATCAAAAAAGCTCCCGAACTTTGTTGACCAACAATCATTAAACGATGAGCTGGAAAAAGAAACGCCTCCGGATTTTAAGAAAAAAAGGGACGATTTGGTAGTTGACTTACTGTATTCCTGTGGTATGAGGCTATCCGAACTAATAAATCTCAAGCATTCATCAATAAGCAAGGAGTTAAATACTGTTAAAGTCCTTGGAAAAAGAAATAAGGAGCGCTTGATACCGTTATCCGATAAAATGATCAGTAAAATAGAAACATATAATAACTTAAAGGAAAAAGAAATAGGCCCGGCTGCCGACTGGCTGATAGTTAGCAACTCCGGGAAAAAGGCCTATCCGAAATTAATTTACCGCATAGTAGATTCAGCCTTGTGCCATATTACTCAAGGCAAGCGCAGCCCGCACGTATTGCGCCATAGCTTTGCGACCCACATGTTGAACAAGGGTGCCGAGCTAAATAACATAAAGGAACTTCTAGGACATTCAAGCTTGGCAGCGACACAAGTTTATACACATAATACGATTGAACAATTAAAAACTATTTATAGCAAGGCCCATCCACGGGCTCAAATTAAAAAAAGGAGGTTGACATGAAAGTAAACATTAATGCCGTTCAGTTTAAAGCTGACAAAAAGCTGGAAAACTTCATTGAAAGGAAAGTTGGAAAGCTTTATGGACTGTATGACGGGGTAATTGGAAGCGAGGTAACCCTCAGGGTTGAGAAATCCGAGTCAAAAAACAATAAAATTTCGGAAATCCGACTAGAGGTAAAAGGCTATGATTTATATGCCAAAAAACAAAGCAGCACCTTTGAAAATGCTACCGATACTGCAATTGACGCACTCAAGCGGCAGTTAGAAAAGTATAAGGAAAAACTAAAGAAATAATTTATTTATTTTTTTTACTTTTTGTTTGGTAAATAAAAATATAGTATCTATTTTTGCAGACCTTTTTGAGAGGAGAGGTCTGCAATTAATTTAAGGCCTGAGTTCATAGGATAATGAAACCAAAAACACCGGTTTAAAACCGATGTTAGAGAAGGATAAAAGCCAGCATAGCTCAGTTGGCCAGAGCAGCTGATTTGTAATCAGCCGGTCGGGGGTTCGACTCCCTCTGCTGGCTCTAAAAAGAAGGCTTTTGCAAATCTTTCGGGGGGATACCGAAGCGGTCAAACGGGGCAGACTGTAAATCTGTTGGCTCAGCCTTCGGAGGTTCGAATCCTCCTCCCCCCACAATCTCTGGGTTATCGGTGAAATTCCATTTAACAAACGGAATGCCCGTTTTAGGGACTTACTTGAAAGAGTATCCCCGAAACATTTGCCGATATGGAGTTTAAGCGGGAGTAGCTCATTTGGTAGAGCGACAGCCTTCCAAGCTGTAGGTAGCGAGTTCGAGGCTCGTCTCCCGCTCAGCTGCCGTGGTAGCTCAGGGGTAGAGCGCTTCCTTGGTAAGGAAGAGGTCGTGAGTTCAATTCTCATCCTCGGCTCAATGAATATAGAAAAGACACTTTAATTTTATTAACAAGTTTTAGATATGGCTAAAGAAAAATTTGATCGTTCCAAACCACACGTCAACATAGGTACTATTGGACACGTTGACCACGGTAAAACTACATTAACCGCGGCCATCACACTTTGTATGCAAGACAAAGGTTTGGCATCATTTGCATCGTTTGATTCAATTGATAACGCACCGGAAGAAAAAGAAAGAGGAATTACTATTAACACGGCTCACGTCGAGTATATGACAGACAACCGTCACTATGCCCACGTTGACTGTCCCGGTCACGCCGACTACGTCAAGAACATGGTAACAGGTGCGGCCCAGATGGATGGCGCCATCCTTGTTGTTGCCGCAACTGACGGCCCTATGCCTCAGACACGCGAGCACATCCTTCTTGCACGCCAGGTTGGTGTTCCCTCATTAGTTGTTTTCATGAACAAAGTGGACATGGTTGACGACGAGGAATTACTGGAATTAGTTGACATGGAAATCCGTGACCTTCTTTCATTCTACGAATTTGACGGCGACAACACCCCTATCATCCAGGGTTCAGCGCTCGGCGGCCTTAACCAGGAGCCTAAATGGGTTGAGAAAATCCAGGAATTGATGGATGCTTGCGACACTTGGATAAAAGAACCAACTCGCGACCAGGACAAACCCTTCTTGATGCCTGTTGAGGACGTATTCTCTATTACAGGCCGCGGCACTGTTGCTACCGGCAGAATAGAGACCGGTATCATCCACACCGGCGACCCTGTTGACATTATCGGCATGGGTGCTGAGAAGCTTAAATCAGTTGTAACCGGTGTTGAGATGTTCCGCAAGATACTTGACGAAGGCCAGGCTGGTGACAACGCAGGTCTTTTGTTGCGAGGAATCGACAAGAACGAGATTACTCGCGGTATGGTTATTGCCAAACCTGGCAGCGTAACGCCTCACAAACATTTCAAGGCGGAAGTTTATATCCTTAAGAAAGAAGAGGGTGGACGTCATACTCCATTCCACAACAGATATCGTCCCCAGTTCTATTTCAGGACAACTGACGTAACTGGCGAGATTACTCTTCCCGACGGCGTTGAAATGGTAATGCCGGGAGACAACTTGACTATTGACGTAATGCTTATTGCTGAGATCGCCATGAACAAAGGTCTTCGCTTCGCTATCCGCGAAGGTGGACGTACTGTTGGTGCCGGTCAGGTAACAGAATTAGTTGAAGACTAATCACAGTCGATAAACATATAAGTTGTTAAAGGCGTTCTCGTTTTAAACGGAATGCCTTTAGCAACTTAATAATACGGGTGTAGCTCAATTGGTAGAGTAGCGGTCTCCAAAACCGTTGGTTGTGAGTTCGATTCTTACCACCCGTGCAAAATAAAATTTAATGGCAAAATTCAGTATTACAAAATATTTTAAGGAAAGTTACCAGGAATGGACTCAAAAAGTCTCCTGGCCAACTTGGAGTGAGCTGCAGAATAGTGCAATTGTTGTATCCGTTGCTTCCCTCATAATCGCAATAGTGATTTATTTGATGGATATATCGTTCTCTACAGTGCTAGACAAGTTTTATAGCATGTTTATGTAGTTATAGCAACTATTCTGAATTTAATATAAATAATAATCAGTTTTTTTTAAACTAATTCAACCATCTGCATGATGAGCGGACAATCAGGGAAAAAGTGGTACGTAGTTAGGGCTATCAGCGGGAAAGAAAAAAAAGTAAAAGAATATCTTGAAAGCGAGATAAAACGCCTCGGGATAGAAGACTTTATTTCTCAAATACTAATACCTACGGAAAAAGTGTATCAAATCCGAAAAGGAAAGAAAATTTCCAAAGAGAGGAACTATTTCCCGGGTTATGTACTTATCGAAGCAGAGTTGAGTGGAGAAATACCACATATCATCAGGAACATCCCGAACGTTTTGGGATTTTTAGGCACTAAAGGAGTTGCTGACCCCATCAGGCCATCCGAAGTAAAAAGAATATTAGGCAAGGTTGACGAACTCTCCGAACTGGGAGAGGAAATGGACATACCATATATTGTAGGAGAATCTGTAAAGGTCATCGACGGTCCTTTTAATAGTTTCAGCGGAGTTATCGAAGAGATAAACGAAGAAAAAAAGAAACTTACAGTGATGGTGAAGATATTTGGCAGGAAAACGCCGCTCGAGCTTGGCTTTATGCAAGTTGAAAAAGAATAAAATAAACTAAATCCGTAAATTTTAAACACGAGTTTAAAATGGCAAAAGAAGTTAGTGGATTAATCAAACTACAGATTAAAGGAGGAGCCGCAAACCCTTCACCACCGGTAGGACCTGCATTGGGTGCTAAAGGTGTTAACATCATGGAGTTCTGTAAGCAATTCAATGCTCGTACCCAGGATCAGGCCGGCAAGGTCATTCCTGTGATCATTAGCGTTTACAAGGACAAATCATTTGATTTTATCATTAAAACACCGCCTGTTGCTGTTCAGATCATGGAGTCGGCCAAATTAAAAAAAGGCTCTCCCGAACCAAACAGGCTAAAGGTTGCCACCATTACCTGGGATCAGGTAAAGGCAATTGCTGAAGATAAAATGAAAGATTTAAATGCTTTCACCGTAGCGTCGGCAATGAAAATGGTAGCCGGCACTGCAAGAAGTATGGGTGTTAAGGTAAAAGGCACATTCCCAGTTGAAGAAAATTAGTAAACAAATCTGTTAAAATTAGGAGAAGAAGATGGCAAAATTGACAAAAAGACATAAAGAAGCTTTGTCCAAATTCGAAAAAGAAAAATTGTACTCCTTGGAAGAAGCCGTTGAATTAGTTAAGAAAATATCTTATGCTAAGTTCGATGCTTCTGTTGATTTGAATGTCAGATTAGGCGTTGACCCCAGAAAAGCCAATCAGTTGGTCAGAGGTTCGGTTACCTTGCCCCACGGCACAGGTAAAGATAAAAAGGTCCTAGTTCTATGTACACCAGATAAAGAAGAGGAGGCTAAAGCAGCCGGCGCAGACTTCGTTGGTCTTGATGAATACGTTCAGAAGATCAAGGATGGATGGACCGATGTCGATGTAGTGATAACAATGCCGAGCGTTATGCCTAAAGTAGGCGCACTTGGTAGGATTTTAGGACCGCGCGGCCTTATGCCGAACCCTAAAACCGGTACTGTTACCATGGAAATCGGCAAAGCCGTAGAAGCTGCAAAAGCGGGCAAAATCGACTTTAAAGTCGATAAGTATGGTATTGTTCATTCTGCGATAGGGAAACTGAATTTCAGCAATGAAAAAATTATTGATAACGCCAATGAGCTAATCACGGCCATTATCAAATTAAAACCATCAGCCGCTAAAGGTACTTACGTTATTAGTACTACTATTTCAAGTACGATGAGCCCGGGTGTAAAGGTTGACATCAAATCAGTTCACGCATAACAGTAAATGACATGAGAAAAGAAGATAAACAATTACTTATCGATTCGCTTGCTCAGTTATTAACTGACAACAACAATTTCTATCTTACCGACACTTCCAGCTTAAATGCTGAAGATACAAGTAAGCTTAGAAGATTGTGTTTCAAGAACGGCATTAAAATGCGCGTCGTGAAAAACACTCTTCTACGCAAGGCGATGGAAAAAGTTGACAGAGGTTATGATGAGCTTTTCGACACACTTAAAGGAAACACTTCGATCATGTTCGCCGAAGCAGGCAATGTACCGGCGAAAATGATCAAAGAATTCAGGAAGAAGAAAGATCGCCCTATATTAAAGAGTGCCTTTATCGAGGAAACTGTTTATATCGGAGATGAAAACCTTGACTTCCTCACTTCCATTAAGTCCAAAGATGAACTTATTGCTGATATTATCGCATTATTGCAGTCACCTGCCAAAAACGTTGTTTCAGCACTTCAATCCGGAGGCAATACTCTTACCGGAATTCTTAAAACCTTATCAGAAAAAGGTGAATAAATTACCGAATTATAGAATATTTTTTGAATCATTAAATAAAATAATAAAATGGCAGATTTAAAAGCATTTGCGGAACAATTAGTAAACTTAACTGTTAAAGAAGTTAATGAACTTGCTGATATCCTTAAAGAAGAACATGGTATCGAGCCGGCAGCAGCAGCTGTCGCAATAGCCGGCCCTGCCGGTGGTGGCGAAGCCGAAGTTGAAGAACAAACATCTTTCGATGTTATTCTTAAAGCTGCAGGCTCCTCAAAACTTGCTGTTGTCAAACTTGTTAAGGAATTAACCAGCTTAGGACTTAAAGAATCGAAAGAATTAGTTGATTCTGCACCGAAAGCCATCAAAGAAGGCGTATCAAAAGACGAAGCCGACGCACTAGTTTCTCAACTCGAGGCAGCTGGGGCCGAAGTAGAAGTTAAATAACAAAAGACCTTTACTGGTCTTTGTAAGGCAACAACCTCTAACCCTTTATAGGGCTAGAGGTTTGTGCCTATTTACTCATTACATAGTTCTTTCTTTTAACTGGTATAAGAAACCAGCTTTGTTGAACTAAAAAAAATTGAAGCCTTGGCCGACATAAGAACCGAAAGAATCAATTTCGCATCGACGAAAAACAGATTGGCTTATCCCGACTTTTTGGATATCCAGCTAAAATCATTTCAGGATTTCTTTCAATTGGAAACTAATCCCGAAAACAGAAAAAACGAAGGCCTTTTCAGGGTTTTTTCAGAAAATTTCCCAATTACCGATGCACGAAACAACTTTGTACTCGAATTTTTGGATTATTTTGTGGATCCTCCAAGATATTCGATGGAGGAAACCCTAAGGCGCGGCTTAACTTACAGCGTGCCCCTAAAGGCTAAGCTGAAGTTATATTGCACCGACCCCGAACATGAAGACTTCGAAACCATAGTCCAGGATGTCTATCTCGGAATGATTCCGTATATGACACCCAAAGGCACGTTTATTGTGAACGGCGCCGAAAGGGTCATAGTTTCCCAGCTTCACAGATCCCCCGGGGTATTCTTCGGTCAGCATCGCCACGCTAACGGTACTCAGCTGTATTCCGCACGTATTATCCCTTTCAAAGGTTCGTGGATGGAATTTTCCACCGATATAAACAACGTTATGTATGCTTATATCGATAGAAAGAAAAAAATGCCCGTAACAACACTGCTGAGGGCCATAGGTTATGAATCAGACCGCGACATTCTCGAAATATTCAACCTTGCCGAAGAAATAAAGGTCAGCAAGGCCGGTTTAAAAAGAGTTCTGGGACGTAAGCTTGCCGCACGGGTGGTCAGGTCATGGTTCGAGGACTTCGTTGACGAGGACACTGGTGAAGTTGTAACTATTGAGCGAAACGATGTTGTTATAGAGCGCGAAACAATTCTTGAAAAAGATCATATCGAGCAAATAATTGATGCCGGTGTTAAAACAGTGCTTCTTCATAAAGAAGATTCCGATGCCGCAGACTACACGATTATCTTCAACACTCTGCAAAAAGATACTACCAACTCTGAAAAAGAGGCGGTTGAATTTATATATTATCAGTTGCGCAACGCCCTTCCACCCGACGAAGAAACAGCCCGCGGTATTTTCGACAAGCTGTTCTTCTCCGACAAACGTTACGATTTAGGCGAAGTTGGCCGTTATAGGATAAACAAAAAACTGAACCTCAATACATCGGCCGACACCAAAGTACTGACCAAGGAAGATATTATTCTCATTATCAAGTATTTGATAAAGCTTATAAACAACAAGACCGTTGTTGACGACATCGACCACCTGAGCAACCGCAGGGTTCGTACTGTTGGCGAGCAACTTTATTCACAGTTCGGCGTTGGTTTGGCACGTATGGCCAGGACAATTCGCGAGAGAATGAATGTTCGCGACAACGAGGTGTTTACGCCTACCGATTTAATTAACGCCAAGACTCTTTCTTCGGTGATTAATTCATTTTTCGGCACTAACGCCCTTTCGCAGTTCATGGATCAGACCAACCCGCTTTCCGAGATCACGCACAAAAGAAGAATCTCGGCATTGGGGCCAGGAGGCTTGTCAAGGGAAAGGGCCGGTTTCGAGGTACGCGACGTCCACTACACACACTATGGCCGCCTTTGTACCATCGAAACCCCGGAGGGGCCGAACATCGGCCTTATCTCATCGCTCTGTGTTTATGCACAAATCAACAAACTGGGATTTATCGAAACCCCTTACCGAAAAGTTGACCAAGGCAAGATTAACTTCGATATCGACCCGATCTATTTAAGTGCCGAGGAAGAGGAGGACAAGATTATTGCCCAGGCAAACACCGTGGTTACCGACGATGGCCAGTTTGTCAACGAAAAGGTAAAAGTAAGATATCTTGCCGACTATCCGATCACACCGCGCGAGCAAGTTGACATGATCGACATCGCACCTAACCAAATTGCTTCAATTGCAGCTTCATTGATACCATTTCTCGAACATGACGACGCCAACCGTGCGCTTATGGGATCAAATATGATGCGCCAGGCTGTCCCGCTGCTCAATGCCGAGCCTCCTATTGTTGGAACGGGAATTGAAAGATATGTGGCCAAAGACTCAAGGGTATTATTGGAGGCCGAAGGGGCAGGTATTGTTGAATATGTTGATTCTGAGAGTATTAGTATCAGATATCAAAGAGACGAGCTTGAAAAGCTGGTAAGTTTCGACGATGACCTCAAAACATATAAGCTAACCAAGTTCAAGCGAACCAACCAAAATACTTCCATTAACCTCCGACCGATCGTCAAAAAAGGCGACAGTGTCGTTAAAGGCGACATTCTTTGTGAAGGATATGGAACAAAAGATGGTGATCTTGCCCTGGGAAGAAACCTGATGGTGGCTTTTATGCCCTGGAAAGGTTATAATTTCGAGGACGCGATAGTAATATCCGAGAAAATCGTCAAAGAGGATATTTTTACATCCGTCCACATCGAGGAGTTCTCGCTTGACGTCAGGGATACCAAAAGAGGAGTTGAGGAACTAACCAACGACATACCGAACGTTAGTTCAGAAGCCACTAAGGACCTTGACGAAAACGGCTTGATCAGGATTGGCGCCGAAGTAACCGAAGGAGATATAATGATCGGGAAGATCACTCCAAAAGGCGAAAGCGACCCGACCCCGGAAGAGAAATTGCTCCGTGCTATTTTTGGCGATAAAGCCGGCGATGTAAAAAACGCATCGCTTAAAGCGCCACCGTCAATGAAAGGTGTGGTAATAGAGAAAAGCCTTTTCTCAAGAGCAGTTAAGGACAAGAAGAACAAATCGAAGGAAAAAGAAATTATCGAGGCTCTCGAGAAAGAGTATTCGGCATATTTCAACGATCTGAGAAGTAAATTGATCGATAAGCTGTTTGCCATAGTTAGTAACCGCACTTCGCAAGGAGTTCACAATACTTATGGCGACATCGTAGTCCCAACAAGGACTAAGTTCACCCAAAAAATCCTTCAAAGCATAGACTATACACTTGTAAGCACTGACAAATGGACTACCGACAAGGGCAAGAACATGTTGATCAGGGACCTTATAAACAACTATAACATCAAGTTCAAGGAATACACAGGTATCTTAAACCGCAAGAGCTTTGTAGCCACGGTGGGCGACGAGCTGCCTAAAGGCATAGTCCAGATGGCAAAAGTTTATATCGCCAAAAAGCGGAAGCTTAAAGTTGGCGATAAAATGGCCGGACGCCACGGCAATAAGGGCATCGTAGCCCGTATAGTGCGCGAGGAAGACATGCCTTTCCTTGAAGACGGAACTCCTGTTGACATAGTCCTCAACCCTCTCGGAGTACCGTCGAGGATGAACCTCGGCCAGATTTACGAAACTGTTCTCGGCTGGGCAGGCAAGAGGCTAGGAAAGCGTTTTGCCACACCTATTTTCGATGGCGCCCATGTTGACGAAATCAATGAGTACCTGAAAGAGGCCAAATTACCCGAGAACGGCAGCACTTTCCTTTATGACGGCGGAACCGGTGAGCGTTTCGACCAGCCTGCAACAGTGGGCTATATCTATATGCTTAAGCTTCACCACATGGTTGACGACAAAATGCACGCTCGTTCCATAGGGCCTTATTCATTGATCACTCAGCAACCTCTTGGCGGTAAAGCGCAATTCGGAGGCCAGCGTTTCGGTGAGATGGAGGTCTGGGCCCTTGAAGCATTCGGGGCGTCAAATATATTACAGGAAATTCTTACTGTTAAATCCGACGATGTTGCAGGCAGGGCAAAAGCATACGAATCCATCGTAAAAGGCGATTCAATGCCTACCCCTAACATTCCCGAATCTTTCAACGTTCTCGTACATGAACTTAGGGGCCTGGGACTTGAATTGAATTTTGACTAATTTACCTATTGTTTTGATTTAAAATAAAATTGATATATGGCTTTCAGAAAAGACATCAAAATACCTAGTACTTTCAATAAAATAACTATCAGTCTGGCTTCGCCTGAGTCAATACTGGAAAAGTCGTTTGGGGAAGTTCTTAAACCTGAGACTATTAACTACCGCACATACAAACCCGAAAGAGACGGGTTGTTTTGCGAGCGGATATTCGGGCCTGTTAAGGACTACGAGTGCCACTGCGGTAAATACAAGAGAATCAGGTATAAGGGTATAGTTTGCGATAGATGTGGCGTTGAAGTTACCGAGAAAAAAGTGCGTCGCGAACGCATGGGGCACATTCAGCTGGTAGTTCCGGTTGTACATATCTGGTTTTTCAGGTCACTGCCCAACAAAATTGGTGCAATGCTCGGCCTTCAGACCAAGAAGTTGGAAACTATTATTTATTATGAGCGCTATGCGGTCATCAAGCCCGGCATTAAAGCCAAGGATGGCGTAAACTATCTCGACCTTATCACAGAGGAAGAGTATCTGGACATCCTGGAATCACTTCCGCCTGAGAACCAATATCTTGACGATTCAGATCCTGATAAGTTCATCGCAAAAATGGGGGCAGAGGCTGTTCACGATTTATTGGCTAACTTGGATCTTGACAAACATTCGTTTGATTTAAGACATAAAGCAAATACAGAAACCTCGCAGCAAAGAAAAGCCGAGGCCCTTAAACGCCTTCATGTTTTTGAAGCTTTCCGCGATGCCAGGAAAAGAGCCGAGAACAAACCCGAGTGGATGATAGTGAAGGTTGTTCCTGTTATCCCACCCGAGTTAAGACCATTGGTTCCTTTGGATGGCGGACGTTTTGCGACTTCCGACCTAAACGACCTTTACAGAAGGGTTATTATCAGGAACAACCGTTTAAAAAGGCTGATAGAAATTAAAGCCCCTGATGTTATCATGCGCAACGAAAAACGCATGTTGCAGGAAGCAGTTGATTCATTGCTCGACAACTCAAGAAAATCAAGTGCCGTTAAAACTGAATCAAACCGTCCGCTTAAGTCTTTGAGCGACAGCTTGAAAGGTAAACAGGGACGTTTCCGTCAAAACCTGCTCGGCAAAAGGGTTGACTACTCGGGACGCTCGGTAATAGTTGTTGGGCCAACACTCAAGCTCAACGAATGTGGTATCCCTAAAGGGATGGCTGCCGAATTGTTCAAGCCATTTATTATCAGGAAATTACTGGAACGAGGAATCGTCAAAACCGTTAAATCGGCAAAGAAGATAGTTGAGAAAAAAGAAGCAGTTGTTTGGGATATACTTGAAAGCATCTTGAAAGGACATCCTATATTGCTGAACCGTGCCCCTACCCTTCACCGTTTGGGAATACAGGCTTTCCAACCAAAACTTGTGGAAGGCAAGGCTATCCAGCTTCACCCTTTGGTATGTACAGCATTCAACGCCGACTTCGACGGTGACCAAATGGCTGTCCACCTCCCATTGGGGCATGCTGCCGTACTTGAGGCTCAGATTCTTATGCTAGCATCACACAATATCCTGAACCCGGCAAACGGCGCTCCTATCACGGTGCCATCGCAAGACATGGTTTTAGGACTTTATTATATAACTAAAGCACGTAAGAACACTGAGGAATTCAGGGTTAGAGGTGAAGGAATGAAGTTTTATTCACCAGAAGAAGTAATCATTGCATATAATGAGAAAAGGGCTGATCTTCATGCCATTATAAATGTAATGATCGATACTATCGAAGACGGGAAACCTATCAGGAAAATGGTGGAAACTACCGTTGGAAGGGTAATCTTCAATCAGGTGGTGCCAAAAGAATATGGTTATATAAACCAGTTGCTTACTAAAAAGTCGCTTCGCGACATCATTGGGGCCATCCTTAAGAAAACAGGTACGGCCACAACCACGAAGTTCCTCGATGCCATCAAAGAACTTGGGTTCCACATGGCCTATAAAGGCGGACTTTCGTTTAACTTGGGAAATATTCTTATTCCGGACATCAAAGAGTCGCTCGTGGCAAAAGCCAATGAGGAAGTTGACGAAGTTGTAAACAACTACAATTTGGGCTTCATCACCAATAATGAGAGATATAATCAAATCATTGATATTTGGACACATACAAACAGCCACCTCACCAACACATTGATGAAGGAGCTGTCGCAAAATGCCCAGGGCTTCAATCCCGTATTTATGATGCTCGACTCCGGTGCCCGCGGCTCCAAGGAGCAAATCCGCCAGTTGTCGGGAATGAGGGGCCTTATGGCAAAACCTCAAAAGTCAGGTGCAACAGGAGGAGAGATCATCGAGAACCCGATTCTCTCGAACTTCAAAGAAGGCCTCTCGGTACTCGAGTACTTCATCTCCACGCACGGCGCCCGTAAAGGTTTGGCCGATACAGCGCTTAAAACTGCCGATGCCGGTTATCTGACCCGTCGTTTGGTCGATGTTGCCCAGGATGTTGTAATCAATATCGAAGATTGCGGTACATTGAGGGGCTTAACTATTTCCGCATTAAAGAAAAACGAGGATATCGTAGAATCGCTATTCGACCGAATACTGGGACGCGTTGCTCTTCACGACATCTACAATCCGCTAACCGAAGAACTTATCCTAAGGGCCGGCGAGGAAATCAACGAGGACATCGCAAAACTGATTGAGGATTCACCTATTGAAACTGTCGAGATCAGATCCGTGCTAACCTGCGAATCGAAACGCGGGGTTTGCGCCAAATGTTACGGACGCAACCTTGCATCGGGCAGAATGGTTCAAAAAGGCGAGGCCGTAGGTGTTATTGCAGCACAATCGATTGGTGAGCCGGGTACTCAGCTTACGCTGAGAACTTTCCACCAGGGTGGTACAGCATCGAACATAGCCGCTACTTCCAAAATAGAGGCAAAATCAGACGGCTTGCTTGATATAGAAGAGCTTAGGACAGTTGATTACAAAAATAACGAGGGCAATAAATATGAGATCGTCGTAGGTCGTTCGGCCGAGATGAAAATCATTGATGAGGAAACAGGTGTCGTCCTGGCATCCGCCAATATCCCTTATTCCTCGAACCTCTACATACCAAATGGCACAAAGGTCAAAAAAGGCGATACCATTGCCGACTGGGACCCGTATAATGCTGTAATTCTTTCCGAAGTAAAAGGTAGCGTATCTTTCGAGAACATCGTCGAAGGTCAAACATACCGTGTTGAATCGGATGAGCAAACCGGATATTTCGAAAAGGTGATCATTGAGACGCGCCAAAAGGCCAAGAACCCGAATATTAAGATTCTTGGCACGGACGGTACCGTTATCAGGCAATACGACTTGCCTGTTGGCTCCCACATATTAGTTGAAGAAGGAACCAGCATTCAGGCCGGCAGCATTCTTGTCAAAATCCCAAGGGCGTTTGGCAAAGCAGGCGACATCACCGGTGGCCTTCCGCGCGTAACGGAATTATTCGAGGCAAGGAACCCCTCGGAACCGGCAGTTGTTTCCGAAATAGACGGTGTTGTCAGCTTTGGCAAAAAACTAAAGCGCGGCAACAGGGAAGTGATTATTACTTCAAAAACCGGGGAAGAGAAGAAGTATCTTATTTCAACGGCGAAACAAATCCTTGCTCAGGAAAACGATTTTGTCAAGGCCGGGACAAGTTTGTCCGACGGTGTTATGACACCTGCGGATATCCTTGCAATTAAAGGCCCAATGAAAGTTCAGGAGTACATCGTTAATGAAATTCAGGAAGTTTATCGTTTGCAAGGTGTAAAGATAAACGACAAACACTTTGAGACAATCGTACGTCAAATGATGCGCAAGGTTCAGGTTGAGGATCCGGGCGACACTCGTTTCCTGGAAGGCGAGCTGGTCAATAAGATCATCTTCATGGAAGTTAACGATGCAATATTCGGGATGAAAGTTATTGTGGAAACAGGCGATTCTTCCTTATTCCTTAAAGGGCAAATTGTTAGCGCCAGGAAGCTTAGGGATGAGAACTCAACCCTTAAGCGCCGCGACAAAGTTCTTGTTGAAGCAAGGGATGCCCAACCTGCAACTGCCCGTCAGGTACTGCAGGGAATTACAAAAGCATCGCTGCAAACCGATAGTTTCATATCCGCGGCATCGTTCCAGGAAACAACAAAGGTCCTTACTTTAGCATCAATAGCCGCCAAATCCGACTCATTGCTTGGCCTTAAGGAAAATGTAATAGTCGGGCATAAGATTCCTGCAGGAACTGGCCTAAGGGAATATGATGACATTATCGTAGGCTCGAAAGAAGAATACGAACAGGTGATGGAATCATCATCGCACTCAAATGAGATTACCGATATAGAGGACTAAATAAATATATGTAGAAGGCTGTTGGTTAGGATTATAGACACCTTCAACCAACAGCCTTTTATTTTTAAACATATCGTCATGGAAGATAAGAATAAAAACAAATTAAACATTGAGCTAAGTGAGGAGATTGCCGAAGGAACATATTCCAATCTTGCAATTATCTCACACTCGCACTCCGAATTCATAGTGGATTTCGTGAAGCTTATGCCCGGGACACCCAAGGCAAAAGTGAAATCGAGAATAATACTGACGCCCGAGCATGCGAAAAGGCTTTATAAGGCCCTTCACGACAATATCAGGAAATTCGAGGCCATAAACGGCCCAATTAAAGAACCAAAGGATGGCGGCTTGCCCCCATTCACCATGGGCGGGCCTACTGCTCAGGCATAATAATAAAACAAAATCATCCTTAATATCGAAATCCCCCTGTAGGTTTGCAGGGGGTTTTTTTATTGTCACAGTTCAACAAGACTTTGAGCTGTCCTTGCACCATGCCTTTGCGCCAAGCACAAAATTCAGAACAACTGACCCGTATCACCGGTTTAAAGTCATAACGTACTGAACAAAAACACAATGTCAAATTTTATTACATTTGCACCTGTGATTTTAAAATGATACCATTATGCCCCAGACCAGGTTACCGTTTTTTCCG
>JAJRQZ010000080.1 GCA_024279935.1 Bacteroidota bacterium | reverse complement strand
GATTTAAAATGTATGTATTTCCAGAAGTGATACCGGAGTAAAAATGACTGCCTTCGGCCTGAAAGGTTGAATTTGCATCAATCACATAATTTTGATTCGCAGAGGAATAATAAAACCTAAGAATCTCATTGGCCTTGTTCAAGAAAAAACTACTTGAAGATTGAAATACTAACCTTAATGGCCTATTTAATTTAATAAAGTCATCGATACCGGTTTTTGTGCCGTTGTTATTTGAGTTAATCCACGAAGGAGATGTTTCAAACAGGCTAGTGTTTTCGTCAAAATGAAAAATAGCCATATCCATATTTGTTTTATCGCTATATAATGGGTTGAAATACTTGTCTTGACCTCCAAAGCACATTATTAAATCTTTAGAAGTATCCAGGAAGACAGCATCTACTATTCTTTTATGGGGTGAGATTATTTCTTGTTTGTTTAATGGGTTGTCAGCGTCGAAAACGTAAAATGTTACATTAGTAGTCCAAGTGGGCTCCCACGGAAGGCCCAGTGGGGCACGATATGGCAAAGCAGCAATCTTGGTTGTTCCGTTTACGCTGAACAAAAGTAACTTACCTACTTTTCCCATCAAAGTGTTAATTTTAAAATTTTGTATCTCGTTGGGAACGTTATTGACAAATCCCCAAGTTTCTATATAACCTTTTCTGGCAAGGTAAAAATAATCGTTGGCTCCTGCTTTATTAAATTCTAAGTCATAAATTGATTTGGAGTAATCATCAACCATTTTATAAACGTTCTCAAAAAGAGGGCTTTTTGTTAAACCGTTGTCCGTTATTTCAAAAATACCAAAATATACTGCCCTTTTGTGAAAGTTCCCAACTGGATTTTCTGCGGGATCTCTCCCATTATTTACAATATATAAGCGTTTCCGGCTGTTGTCGTATTTTAAAATCACATAAGCATGTAAAGGTTTGTAGTCTTGCAACAACGTACTTGTCCCCCATGAGGCTGCAATACTTAAGTCATTAGTGTTTATTGCTTTGATGCTAAGATCGGGAGCAACTACATAAAGTAAGTCGTCGCTTGTGTTCAAGGCCATTAAGTTTGCCCCTGGAACGTGTTGCCTTGCATAAAAAAAATGAGGGGCAAATTTGCCATAATCCAAGTCGCTTATATCAACAGAGCTGATATAGGAACCGTTTTGGTTGTAAACTAGTATGTTTTGTAGCGTATAAACGAATATCTTGCTGTTTGACATGACTATATCGCTTGCATAACCTGAAACACCGTCAGGATTCAATGGTAATGTAATTTTATTTTGGCCAAACAACATAGCCGATGCCGTGAAAATAAAAAAAGCAGGATGCACAATTCGTATAATGATATGATAGCAAATGGTTTATATGTGTTTTTCATGTTCTTAAATTTAAATTTGTTTTTATTTTGTGATAATTGCCCGGTAAATTATATTTAAGGAGAGCGCAGGCGGAATATTGAGTGTTGGATGTTTTCTTGTTTGTAGTTGACAGTTGGTCTGTCGAAAAACCAGCCGATTTCGCAAGGCCGTCCTTTCGGTCATTGCTTAAATTGCCGCATAAAAACAGCTTATTTGATGTTGCTCTCAAATCACAATTTGTTTGGTTTGTAAATATAGAAAAAAAACTGAAAGGGGGAGGGGGCTGCCATGAATTTTCTTAGTGGATTTCTGTATGTGGTTTGTAGATGTCGATACCTACCGACCCTTCGGTAAAAAGCACTTCCTATTCAAATAACCCCAAACTGAAACTTTTTTCTTGTTAAATAAGTGTTAACATGAAACCACTTGCTGTTTTAGTGTGTCTGTATTTTCAAGTTTGTACGATTCAATTATCTCATATAAAATATCATAAAAAACATGAAAAAAACACTACTATTAGTAAGTTTGTTCTCTCTTTTTTTAATTACCAAGGCTCAACAAAACATCGACAGTTTAAGTTTTATGTCCTACAGTCAGGATCTTAACGATATCTGGGGTTATGTTGACTCCGATGGTAACGAATATGCTCTTGTGGGGACTGAAACAGGGCTTTCCATTGTTGATGTAACTACTCCCACGGCTCCTGTGGAGGTTTTCTTCGGCTCTGGCGTCAACTCTATATGGCGCGATATCAAAACCTGGGGCGATTATGCTTATGTCTCCACGGAAGGCGGTGGCGGAATTTATATCGTTGACCTCAGTCCTTTGCCGGGAACAATCACTACAACGTCCTCGTTTACAGGTAGTGTCTATCCCTTTCAGACGGTTCATAATCTTTATATCGATGAATTCGGAAGGCTTTATATTTTTGGTTCCAACAATGGGGTCGGAGGAGCAATTATCTGCGATCTTACTGCCGATCCCATGAACCCGGTAGAGCTGGGAAGGTTCAACGATTATTATCTTCACGACGGAATGGCCCGCGGCGATACATTATGGGGTGGGGCAATATATCAAGGCAATCTGGTCGCTGTCGATGTCTCCGACCCGGCCAATACCGTTCTTATGGCAACTAAAAGCACTCCTAATCAGTTTACGCATAATTGCTGGGTTTCCGATGACGGGAATACCGTTTTCACCACCGATGAGGAGGAGGATGCTTATATCGCAGCCTATGATGTTACCGATTTTGATAATATAACTGAACTTGACAGGGTGCAATCCAGCCCCGGGAATAACGTAATTCCTCATAATGTTCATGTTAACAACAAATATCTGGTTACATCTTATTATAGCGACGGTGTGGTGATACACGATGCTGACAGGCCGGGTAATCTTATAGAAGTTGGAAACTTTGATACAGCGCCTGATTTTCCGGGGCCGGGTTATCATGGCAGCTGGGGCGTTTATCCTTTCTTGCCTTCCGGGATTATTGTAGCAGCCGATATCGAGAATGGTTTGTATGTCCTTCAACCAAACTATGTTAGAGGATGTTATCTGGAAGGAAATATTACAGACAGCATTACCGGGTTGCCTGTCAACAATGTTAAAATCGAGATTGTACCTTCCGGTATTAGCGATTATAGCGATTTCTCGGGTGCTTATGCCTTCGGTACGGCTGTGGCGGGAACTTATGATGTTGTATTTTCAAACAGCGGATATAATACCAAGACCATAGAGGATGTCGTCCTCGACAACGGCCTTCTGACAACTTTGGATGTCGAGCTGAGTAGCTGGTTCACCGGTATCGGCGATGAGCAGCAGTCGGCAACAATTAAAGTTGGGCCAAATCCATTCTTCAATTCCACAAAATTAAATTATCATATCGATGATAATGTTTCGTCTAATGCCAAAATACAAGTGTTTTCAATTAGTGGTGCTGTTGTGGAAGAAATTTCTGTTTACCGAAATAATGGTTCTTTTAATCTCGGCGAAAAACTTGATGCAGGAATCTATTTTGTAAGATTAACAAATTCTTCTTTATTCAATAAACCATTGATGATTAGGAAATTGAGATAGTGTAATTGTGAAACTAAGGTGTAGAGCACCGCTATCTTAAAAGAAATTATCAGGCAATGGTCTGGGCTATGGTGCGTGCCGCAGTTTAGTGCTTTAATTTTTCTATTTACAGTTGTTTCCATTTAATGTTTAATTGTCATGTTTACAACTATTTGCGGCATGCACTTTGAGCCAATGTTAGGCTTTCGTGCTTTTATTGTTTTTTCAAACATTTTGGTAACATGGATAAAAATCCTAAGCAATTATCATAATTCAGTTCATAATAATTTACTCCTAATTCCAATGTCTTGTAATATTCTTCCCGGTGTGTTTTATAATATTCTTCAGAAGGTATTTTCCAGAATTTTCCCCCGAGTTTTTCTGCAATAAACCATTTTTCCAGTATTCTGGCTGCCCTTCCATTTCCGTCTCTAAATGGGTGAATGTGCACAAACACTAAATGGATGAATGAGGCAAAATATAATACTTCGGGGATCGTTAGATTATCCTCTAAAAGTTGTTCAATGTCTGAAAATAGTTGTTTCATTTCTCTTTCAACAAATTCAGGTTCGATTGCCAAATATGAAAGTCCCGATTTTCCAAAAACGCCAATTTGTTCTACCCGGTATTTTCCTCTTTTACTTTTAATCAATAATGTTTTTGATAAAAGTTTATGGCAAGTTAAAAGGTTTGTTTCGTTAAGTTTGTTTTGTTGTGCAAATTCATAGGCTTTAACAAGATTTTCTATTTCTTCAATTTCTTTTCCGGGCTTGAATTTTTCTTTGCTTAATTCATAATTCATAAAAGAATTAAGATCAATGCTATTACCTTCAATGTTTGAAGAATAAACAGCAGACGCTTTAGTTAAATATCCAAAATTCCCGTTACCTTCTGAAAAATCATGGTTCTCGATTAGTGTAGGAAGCTCATGCCCAATAATTTTTAAATATTCAGGAAAGTATTTTCTATCGTATATTCTCATCTTGGATTTTGTGCTTATGTATTTCAAAGATAATCATTTTCATACTTGCTTGGGATTTTTTTATTTGTTTTCCAGCATGAGGCCTAACGGGAGTCTGCGCACAAACTCCATATTCAGATGTTAAGATGGCATATTGCTTCAATAAAATAAGACCGTTGCAATACCAGGTTTTTTTAATGAATTAAGACAATCTTCTATTCACCTTCTTCGTTGTCGTGTTTTTAAAGTCCTCACAGACAACAGTCTGCTGCGGGTTTAAAAACACTGCCGCCCTCTCAGGCAAAACACGATAGGCAGGCTCGAACTTGAACAAAATATTGTCTTTTGCAAGGGTTTTAATTTTGGTTTCTGTTTAATGCAAAATTAAATTTCCCGGAAATATTTGTGCCTAAGCAAATCATCAAAGCTTATCGCTTAATAAAATTACTGGTAGATATCAAATTATCTATTTCCGCTTTAATGATGTAGATACCTGATTTAAAATTGTTTGTATTTATTTTAATCTTGTTAGCCGAATTGTGACTTGAATTAGAAACCATCTGCCCCAAGGAATTGAAAATGCTTATCTCAATAATTGAATTATTTAACCCTCCATTAAAATTTAAACTTATTTCATTGCTGGCAGGATTTGGAAATACATTGAAAGTGAGTTTAGTAGCAAGATTTTCCCCGATTCCTATCCATGTAGGAACTCCTGATTTTAGTATAGAAATTCCACCGGGATACTCACCATAAACAAGCTCTGTTTTTCCGTCATTGTTGATGTCGGCACCGTGGATATTCGGGTTTAATGCATTTACGAACAATGAATCAATTAAATAGAACTTGCCGCTGATGTTGTCCTCGATATTGTTGTACTCATATATCCACCCCGGTTGGGAACCAACATATAGCAAGAACTCCCCAACTGAATCCGTTGTCATAAATGCTGAAGCATATCCGCCACAGCATTCAGGCATAACATCTATCCGTCCGAAAAAGTCGTTTGTGGGATTGCTGTCGAATAGGGCATTGTCCTGGCTGCCGATATTCTCGAAATAATTAACGGTGCCGCTTTTTTCCCCCACGAGCAGGTCGGGCTTGCCGTCGCGGTTAATATCTATTATCTGGGCAAGGGCTGTCTCGCCTATGTCGATTCCCATGAAATTTACCTGGGCCAGAACAAAATTCGCCTCCTCGCCAACACCAGAAGTGTTTTGGAAATAATGCAACTTCCCATCTTCATCACCGATGATCATATCTTCGTCGCCATCATTGTCCATGTCGCCGAAGCATGGATAAGCCCCATTGAAATTAAAGATTGAAAGGTTTGAGTAATCCCTGCTTTGCAGTTCGTATTCGGGTTTTGAAGGAGTTCCTATATTGATGAGCAAAGCCAGTTTGCTGTCAAAAACACTGCTCTCGACGAAGTACCCGTAATTTCCAATAACAATATCCTGGAGGCCGTCGGAATTGGCGTCAAAAAACACGGGCCTTGAGCCTTCGCCCACATCTATCATCTGGTCTTGCAAGAAATCATCCTGAGCAAAATCGAATACAGGAACCGCCTGGCTCCCTATGTTCCGGTATAGCCAGATATTGCTGAAATTTTCGGAAGTGTTTGGATTGTTAGGGCTTATCAAGAGGTCTTTGGTTTGATCATTATCTATATCTATGAAATATGCCGCAGGGAATACCCTAAGGTCAACTGCCTGGGTGTTCAAGGGGTAATTGTACTCAACTTCAGTCATGTTTGCGTCGGCTGTGGAGCCGCCATTGCTTAGCATCACCATATTGTTAAAGGAAATGTCGCTTATCATTATATCTTTCAGGCCGTTGTCGTTCAAGTCGATGGCGAGCAGGGCCGAGCCGGCATGACGAGTACCCATAGGCCTGCTTAAGTATGTTGAGCCGCATGTGTCGGAAAGCGTAATGCTGTTGTCCTGCGAGCTTTCGGAAAAATGTCCCCAGCATTCACTTTCCAGGTTGAATTCCAGCTTGTCGCAATTTCCGTAATTCTCGATGGAGAGGTTTTTATAATACTTGACATATTTACCAAGAATGCCATACGAAAGAATGTCGAGATCGCCGTCGCCGTCAATGTCGCTGAGGGCGGGAATGTCGGGAGGGCTAACATAAACGGTCTCCATCCCGTTGGGTGTTTGAGTCCTCAGCAAATTCGATTCAAGGCTGAATTTCAGTCCGTCCTCGTTGCTGATGTTTTTATAAACAGCAATGCCAGCCGGGACGCTTGTGAAAATATCCTCTTTGCCATCGCAATCATAATCAACAAGCAAGGCCCAGTTGTGCATAATAGGGAATTTGTGAGAATAATAGGGCGCGTATTCATAATTGGTTTCACCGCTGCCACCTTTGTTAAGGAAGGTCTTTATCATGGCGTCCCAGTTTCTTTCCATGCAAAAAAGGTCTTTATTCCCGTCGCCGTCGAGGTCGATTGCCGAGAACTGAGCACTGTTAAAACCACCTGCCCAGGCATTGTCCAGATATTGGCCCCCGGCTTTGACCTTAACAGAATCGTATCGTATAAAACTCATCTGGCCAAACGCCTGAAAACAAAACAAGAGAGCGATGGGGAGCAATAAGGCAAAGGTAGATGTTTTATGTAAGTTCATTATTAAAAGGGGTTTGAGAAATCGGGATCGTTGACGGAACTGCTGTCGTTGAGCATGTTGATGAATGAGATAAACCGTGTTTTTCTTCTTGCAAAATATTAGTGGTAATATACTTGAAATCAGAAATATGTATTTTAGAGGCAGTCTATATAAGTATTTAACAATGATTTATTTAGCAAACGGATCCGATAGTTCCGGATTGTTGATATATGTTGTATCGGTAAGCGTTTTTAAAAAGGCGATCAAATTATTTTTTTCTTGCTGCGTAAGCTGTACGCCGCCATTGCCGACTTTCTTCATCAAGGGGTCGATGGTTGGCGACCATTTTACGCCATGGCTATAAAAATCAATGACTTCCTCTATTGTCTCGTATCTCCCATCGTGCATATAAGGTGCTGTCAGCATTATGTTCCGTAAGGTAGGCGATTTAAATTTCCCCTTGTCCTCGGGATTATTGCTTATAAATTCCCTTCCCGGCCCGGGCAAGCTGTCGAGCCCGTTATTGTGGAACAAATTATCGGTGAACAATATCGTTCCGTGGCAATGGAAGCAGTCGCCTTTTTCTGTAAAAAAGAGCTCGTAGCCCTGTGCTTCCGCCTGGGTGAGGGTAACCTCCCCCCGTAAATAACGGTCCCATCTCGAATTAGCTGAAATCATCGTTCTCTCAAACTGGGCTAGGGCATAAGATACTTCCCTGGATGTGATAACATCGGCATTAAAGGCTTTCTTGAACAATTCGGGGTATATGGCGTCATTATTAAGCTTGCTCATATCGGTCTCAAAAAATTCCTCTACCTCGAAAAGCATTATGTCCTCGAGACGCCCTTCTATTTTTCCGTTCCAGAGGTAAGCGCCGTTCCATCCTAAATTTATATGTGCCAGCGAGTTGACGCTCGACAATGTAAAGGATTCCTGTTGGGAGTGGCATCCGGCACAGGCACGGCTGTTGTCCTTGTCGATTATGGAATCGTAATATAGCATTCTTCCAAGCTTAACGCCCTCAACGGTCATGGGATTATCGCCGTCGATAAACAGATCGGGGAAGCCTTCCGGTTTTTGAAGGTCGTAAGGTGTTGGTTTGTAGGTCGGTTCCTCGGTAGTTGATGTTTTTTTGCATCCCTGCGAAAGCAAGATGACCAAAACTACAATAAATAAATTAACTGAGTGTTTCATGATTTTATTCTATAGTGGACGAGAAAATATCTGTACCGTTTTCCATAAGCATAGTCTGTATTTACTCGTTTTCCATTATGCCGCTTATGTTATTGAGGTCGAGCGTGTTGGGTGTAACCCACCATTTGTTTACGTCCATATTCAAATTGATGGTCTTGTCACTGCCGTCTATCAGCAGGTTTAAGTCGCTAATGCTGATGTTTATAAAATGCGGGTTTTCCATCAATCGGCCTGTATGGGCCTGAAAGTTTTTTATAATGTTTGCGGAATCGAACTTTCCTTCAAGTTTCATATAGTGATATCCGCCACCAAGCGGAACAGGCCATTCCATAATATTTTCAGGCGGGTTCGGAAATGCAGCATTTATGTTCATTTCATCGTTCAGGCCGAAAACAAACGATAATTTGTTGTAAGTGCCTGCCGGGATTGTTGTTGAGGAAACAAAAGAATTGTTCTCGATTTCTTTGGCATCGACAAAAAATGCACCTTCAAAATTTACCGACTTGCCATCCGCGTCGGTCAAAACAAAATCGGAAACAAAATATTTGAGCGTCGAAACGCCATATTGGTTGCCGGCTTCGTTGGTGTATTTTATGGTGTCGAATTCAAGTGTTTGACCGTCAACATAATGATTGAAGCTAAAACTGACTTTTGCATCCTTCGACACGGTTTCTTTCTTGCAAGAGCTTAATGACGGCAAGAGAAAAACGATTGTGATTACTGCAATTAATAATGAGCGCATAAGAGATTTGTTAAATAAGGCAAATATAGATGATTTGTTTTTATCGTACTTAGTTGCCTGAAAAACGGCTTAGGTGATAAATATCACAATAAACTTGTTGACTAGCTCTTTATGCCCTCATGAAGGGAAGACCGGATATTTAAAGGCTTAGCCGGTACGAGAGCTTCAGCAAAAAAACATTGGTGGGTTTTGTGTTTGCCAGGTTCTCAATCCTGTCGCTTAAGAAAAAACTGCCATCGCCAATATTTCCGTTTCTTCCCTGCGACCAAACAAAATATGCCGTTGAGCCGGGTATATATTCCCATCTTACAACAAAATTGCTCCTGAACTCATAGAAGCTGAAATCAGGATTATAGAAGCTATAGTCCGTATTCCCGTCCCCTGTTTCATCGATATTATAAGTATTGCCCGTTTCATCCAGGCTTATCTGGTTTTCCGTAAAGATGTGAAACTGCGAATAATAATCGGTGCTGCCCGGATCAACAACTTTCTTGAAGCCGGAATAATCGCCGGAGAAGAAGAACGGTTGTCCCCAATATTGAAGCGAAAGATCGGGGGTTATAGAGTAATTGACCCTCAAATTGAGCTGAACTGATTTTCTTTGGAGAGCTGAAACCAAGTAAACTTCCTCGTTCCCGAATTTGATGGTTTCTATATAGATCATGCTTTCCCTGTCGTGAACATAAACCGGGTCGATGGAAAGCTGAAGGCTTGGCGATGGCCTGTATTTCAGGTCGAAGCCAATGTCTTGCGAGTCGCGCCAATTATCTTTTCCCCATCCCCTGGCGTAAAACGCCCCTATAACTAATTTTTTTCGCTCCTCGGTATTTATCCTGGCCCTTAACCTCATAATACCGGGAGTTCTGAGTGCGGGCCCGCCCCTAAGCTGATGCCTGTCGATGTCGAATCCCTGATAATTAAGGCTTGCATTTACCGACCAGTAGTTCTTCAGTTGGAAACCAAGGCGTGCTTGTGCCCCCGAATAAAGTAAAGTGCCTTTGAAATCCCATCCAAGCCATTGTGTAACACGAATGTTCATCTTGCGGAATATGCTGAACGGCTCCCATAAAATATAATTTGCCCAGACAGTTTGGTTTATGAAATCAGCGCGGCGCATATATCCCATATCGTTTATCGACAAACCGGGGCTTGAGAAACTCCCCTTGAGTCCGTATCGCCAGTGGCCCCTGCCTATTTTAGCCAGGTCGTATGAGCCTCCTGTGCCCGTGAGCTGTTGCAGGCTGCTGTCAACTTCAAGGTGCGTGGCGTCGGGACGCTGGAAATATCTTTGTGGGCCCCTTTGTTTTGAAATTATCGATAGGCTGTCGCCTGACAAGGTGCTGCCTACCAGGTTAACCTTGAAATTATAAGTCCTGTCGTCCCAATAATGATTAAAATCGATTCCGCCGGTATAGGCGGCAGTTGTCAAAAACATCAGGCGGCTGTCGTTTATGAAGCGGTTGGTGGCTGTAAACATTCCCCCAACAATGGTTTGGCCTTTCCTGAAATCCTTTTGAAGCCTGGTATTGAAGAAGTTGGTCATAGGTTCCACAATTTCCTTCCGCCTCGAAATATTATCATCAATTATAGCATATTCGTTATTCGTCAGGCTTTCGAGTATCCCTATCGACCAACCGTTTCTTGTTTTTCCCGATAGCTTGAAGGCGCCCAGTATTCTCGAATAATCAGGTATTTTTGCGTATTCGCCATCTTGGACATGAGGATAGTATTGTGGTTTGCGACCGATTCTCCTGGAATAAAACAGATTCTCGCGGCTCCAGCTGCTTCCTGTAACAAGCGGGTAGTTATAAATGTTGGCGCCTTCGGTAAAAAAAGGCCTTTGCTCCCTAAAATAGCTTTCGAAAGCAGTCAGGTTTACCTCTGATGGGTCGGCTTCCACCTGTCCGAAATCGGGATTTATGGTAAAGTTAAGGGTAAGGTCGTTGGTAACGGCTATTTTACCGTCCAGACCGGCGTTTTTAATCCATCTGCTGCCAGTTTCAAAAGGGTTGCCTTCTTCTTTGATCCCCTTTTCTATGCCGCCCATGACATAAGGTGTAAGGGCTATTTCCTTTTTGGGCTTAATATTCTCTATACCATGAAGTTCGCCCCAAAGGCTTACCCATCCCGAAGCGTCCTGAGGCACCATTTGCCATACAGAGAACTCTTCCTTTCTAAACAGCCTTCGCATTACTTCGAGTCCCCAAACTTTTTTGTTGTCTGCTGAAAAACGCAATTGGTTGAGCGGTATTTTCATTTCGGCAACCCAGCCCTCGTCATCAATTGATGTTTTCACAAAATAAACAGGTTTCCACGTGCCGTCCCAATCAACATCGTTGGTAACTATTCCGTCAGCCTTTACGCCTGCGGCGTTGACGCCGAAGCTAAAAGCCGTCCGATGGTCGAAATAACTGCTTATCCCGATAGCAACCCAATCGCCCTCGACATTTCCCCTGCGGCTGAGCCTGCGCTCGATTTTTCCCGGCTCGCTGTCATAGGCCCTAATCGCAACATATAGGTTGTTGTCGTCATAAAGGATCTTAAAAGCAGTTTGCTGCGATGGTTTTTTGTATTCGTAGGGCTCTTTTTGTGTAAAATCGCCGCTCCATTCAACAATATCCCATACCTCTTCCGATATCAATCCGTCGATATTTGGGGCTGTTGTGGTTATCCTGGAAGTATTATATTCCCGGACTTGTGAAGCCCCAATGAATGGAAGTAGCATTAAAGTACTGATAATAAATAATATATGACGATATTGCATTTTGTTTCCGAAAATTGCAAATGTAGGAAAATGCTTTAAAAACATAGCTTTAGTTTAATAACTTAAACGATAAGAAAACTTGATTAAAAATGGGTTTGTCGGTTGCGTCATCGAAATTATTGTCGTTGGCAACTATGCCGTCGCTTTTCACCCCTGCTGCATTTACTGTAAAACCAAAGCCGGTTTCGTCCTTATAGCTGTCGATCCCTATTCCCGCCCAGTCGCCGGCAAAAGCTTCGCGGCGGGTGAGGCGTTTCTCTGTTTTAACCGCCTCGTCAGTCAAAGAACCATCGATAGCAGGGGCTTTGCCCTGAATTTTCTTTGTTCGATAAACACGTTTTTGTGCGCTGCTGATTTCAATATTGACGAAACCCCCCAAAATCGCAATAAGCAATATTTTTGACAAACCCGGCATCCTTAATCTTATACTCAATCTCATATTGTATTAGAAGACCCGTGTGTCATAATAATTGTGCCATAATTTGTAAAATTATGGTAATCACTAAAGTATTTGTAAATTGAGGATATTATGCTTGTTTTACTGTCCAGAAATCCTATAATCTGTTCGCTGGCGGACAGTTTGAGACGGTGCCGTCCGGCTTGAGCAATAAAATTGCTGTGATGATTTAGCTTAAACCAAAGAATGCCGGAAGCGGAAACGATGCCTATCTTCCTTTATGCTTGTCGAGCTTAATAATCCGGTATCCTGTATAAATCAATATCAAGCCAAGCAATTCGGTGATAAACAATGCGTTAACATAACCAAAACGAGTAAACGACCCACCGATTCCAGGCAATAACCCGCCTATGGCGATATAGACATTCCCCTTATAACGCGGTTCCTTGTTAACTTGTTTTTTGTACTTTATAGCCGAGTAAATGGCTCCTCCGACAAGGAACACAAAGGCATAAAGGTTGATTAAAGGAGAAAACAACCTGACCCATTTCCATTGGAAAACAGCCCCCGTAAGCTTATAATCGAAACCTTCCGGGATAGAGATAGGGGTGAGGATGACAAAAACGGATGCTATTATGATAATTGAAACAACTATCAGGGAGCTTATGTCAGCAAATCTTTTTTTCATCAAAAGGTAAACTGTTCCCTGTGCCAGGGGGAAACCTCCCAGCAAGGCCCCGACAATATACCAATATCTAAGGTTAATCCCGTTCCAGCCAAAAACCACGTTTATGCTTTCCGACAGTGTTCCCAGCCCGAAGGTCAGCACGCCTATGGACCACCAGAGCAGATAAGCTTTTTTGCGAAAAAGATAATGTGAATAAATTTCCCTTAAAAAATAAACTGAGAACAAAGTCGTGATTATCGGAATATGCTCTATTATTTCTCCCATGACAGTATATATTATTTATATCCTTGTAAGTATCTTAATAACAATACGTTAAACAATTAGCCATTTGAAGTCGTGTTTTAGTTCACTAGTTTTCATCCTTTCGGATATGCGCAATAAGCGTGAGGGCAAGGCCATCAGGTAATCCCTAGCTTTTTCTGCCTGCTCGTTCAAACCGTTCAAATCCGGTAAGTTCCATTCTTTCAGGAGCCCTTGCAGGATACCGATATAGTCGTAAGTAGTATAAACCTTTGTTCTTTGGGCAGCATCGGAGAATTTCTCGAATAGCTCGCCGGCTTTGCCGCCTGATTCACGAATATAAAATGCCGGCATTGTAATCTTTTTCCTCATCATATCCTCGAAGGCGAGCATCATCTCGGAAGGGTCCAGCTCGAATATCTTTTTAACAAAAAACTGATATGCTTTTGCATGACGGGCTTCGTCGGAGGCAATAAATGCGCACATCTTTGCCAATAGGGCGTTTCCGCTTTGCTTTACTTTTTGTGCCACTCTTCGGTGCGATATATTGGTTGCTGTTTCCTGAAAGCTGGTATAAATAAAGTTTCTGTAAGGATCCGTGGATGTCTGGATATTTACCCCATCTGCTATAAGATGCTGTGTCGTTATCTCCACTTCCCGCATATTCACCCTTCCGCTCAGGTAGAGATATTTGTTCAAGAGGTCGCCGTGGCGGTTTTCCTCGGCAGTCCATGCCCGTACCCATTGTGCCCAGCCTTTTTCTTTTTCCTGGTCAATCCCGCTAACGCCCATCAACCAGGCTTCGTAAGTTGGCAATGCCTCTTCCGTGATAGTGTCGCCAACAACAACTGCCATCAAATCGTCGTCGATTGCTTTTGCCGATTCCTGTAAATCGCTTAATTGCTCACTAAAGTTTTCGTTTTTCGTATCTGGCAGATAATCAGAAGGTTGCCAAATCGTGTCAATTGGTTTTAAAAATTTTGCCAAGAAATCGCTCATGGATTTCTCCAGATGCTGCATCACATCTTTTCTCGAATTAGTAGTATTCATATATTCTTTAAGTGTTGAGGCTGCGAAGGTAAAGCTAATGATCCATTTATGTTGAGATTATGATATTTTTAATAAAAAACTAACAAATTATTTAGAATCAAATTAAACTAAGGCGTTTAGAGCCATTTGCTATAAAATATCATGCTTGTTAGTGCGCCATTATTTATCAATATCCATTCTATAAAATAAATTTGTAAAATTTGATTAATTGAAAAAGTATGGCAAATAGGATATTAGGATTGTCAAGCTTGGTTGGGAACACACCGCTCTTAGCTGTTAATGCGTTTATAAAGGCGAAAGACGAAGCATCTATGCGAAAGCCGAAAATATGAACATGACCGAAAGCATTAAGGACAGGATGGCATTTCATATTTTGTCGATGGCCTTGAGAAGAGGCCTTTTGAAAGAAGGCGACAAAATCGCCGAGGCGACAAGCGGAAATACAGGAATCTCGTTTGCCGCCATAGGCAGGGCTTTAGGTCATGAGGTTACTATTTTTATGCCCGACTGGATGAGCAGCGAGCGTAAAAACCTTATTAGGAGCCTGGGGGCGAGCATAAGGCTTGTTACCAAAGAAGAAGGCGGTTTTGTCGGCAGTATCGCCATGGCTGAGGAGATGGCCGGAAAAAACGGGGATGTTTTTCTCCCACGTCAATTCTCAAACGAAGATAATATCGATGCGCACTATACAACAACCGGACCTGAAATATGGTGGCAGCTGCGCTACCGCTCCTTAAGTCCCGATGCATTTGTTGCCGGTGTAGGAACCGGGGGAACAGTGATGGGGGTCGGGAAATTTTTGAAAGAACAAAACAGCGATATAAAGATCCATCCCCTGGAGCCATCAAACTCACCCACCATGTCAACAGGGCACAGGGTTGGGAAACACCGGATCCAGGGTATCTCAGACGAGTTTATCCCCGACATTGTTAAGTTGGGCGAAATGGATGAAATTGTTAGTGTAGATGATGGCGATGCTATAATAATGGCGCAAAAGCTGTCCATGCAATTAGGCATCGGAGTCGGCATCTCATCGGGGGCGAATTTCCTGGGTGCTTTGAAAGTTCAGAGCAAATTGGGAAAAGATGCAGTAGTGGTTACCGTTTTCCCCGACAGCAATAAAAAGTACCTTAGCACCAATCTTATGGACAAAGAAGCTGTTAAAGAAGGCTTTATGGCTCCTGATGTTAGTTTGGAAATGTTCAGGGCCTTTAAGCGTGTTTGCCATACTTGCTGCGACCCGAGCGATTGTGTGGAGCACAAATACCAAGGCAACGATATTGCTTTTCAGCTGCCTTATTGCGCCAGGAGAGGTGGGTATTGAGCTAGTTGCTGCTTAGTTAGTTGTGTGTTGCCATTGCCTTTAAGGGTGTTTGTTGTCAGCCGTAATCAAGGGATAAACATAAGGAGTTTCACTATCACTTTTTGACTATTTTCAGGCTTTCGACCTCCCTGTCCCCTGCGAACAGGACCACATTATAAACCCCTGCCGGCAGCGGGTTTCCGTTGTTGTCGTCGCCCTGCCAAAGTATTTTCTGTTTTTGGGCAAGAGTGCTGCTTAAGATATTGCGAAGCAAATTGCCGTAATTGTCATAAACCTCAAG
>JAJRQZ010000079.1 GCA_024279935.1 Bacteroidota bacterium | reverse complement strand
TAAAAAAATATGGCAGTTGGACGATATTCCGGGTAGCCATGACACTTTGTGGGTATTACACAGTTTTATGCGACAGGATACCATCCAAAAAAAGGTTTGGTTTATCAGGCACTATATGAACGAAACCACCGAAAAACTCGGATATGATTTTGATGTGCAAATAGGTGATACCGTTTACCTGCCGGCTTTCGACTATGAAAATTCGGGGGATAGCGGATTTGTATTAATTGATCCAGGTACCGATTCAACACTCTTGGATAACGGTGAATATAGAAAAAATTATTTTTATGCAAATCTTAATCATGATATTGGATTAGATCCATATGTGATTGAAGGTGTTGGGACACAACGAACTCCATTCCCTAATTTATTCTGGTTTGACCCGTTTCACCAATCAATGTTATTTTGTCTTGAAGTAAATGGAGTACAATTATACGGTGATACAATCCCCTATTCATTTTGTGATTTTACGGTAAACATAAACGAGAAAATGCCATTAACAACGGTTACCGTAAAACCCAATCCTTGTAATAATTATGTTGACATTCAATTTCCTGACAACATAAATACGAAAATGAGAGTTAAAATAATCAATTCGTTTGGAGAAACGGTTTTTCGAAAGAAAATAGCCTTACTGCACAAGCAGTTGCACATCAACACATCAACATTTCAAAATGGACTTTATATTATCAGTATCACATCAAAAAACGGAAATATTTTTTCCAACAAAATTATTATTAACCATTAAAATTTAAAACTATGAAAACGAGATATATACAAACAATTATTACATTATTGGCGTTAATGTTGGCAAGTAACTTGTTTGCTCAATATGCTGCCGACAGCACAAATAACTATTATTATTACACCGGTAAAATGGATGCTTATTACGACAGCATTAAGGCAAATACGCCAGATACCGTTAAAATACCCGGGTATAACGATTATGAACGTCAAAAAGAGTTTTGGAATACACGAGTTTACAATTGCGATACCGTAACGGGAGACTACTCGAAATATATTGAACAATTGAAACTGTATAGCCAAAATCCTTCAATGGCACCTACGGCAACTACGTCAAACACTTGGGAGTTTGTAGGTCCAAAAAATCTATCCACGCACAATCAGGGAATTATTGTAAGCCTGTATATTGACCCTGACAACATAAACAATATCATGGCCGGTACCAATAATTCAGGATTGTTCAGAACAACTGACGGCGGTCAAAACTGGGTGAATGTTACCGATAATATCGGGATGCCGGGATTAGGAGTGAATGATATTGCCGTAAATCCGAATAACCCTTCCGAAATTTACATTTCCACCGGTAATAGTTTTAATAATTACGGTTTGGGCATTTTTAAAACCACCGATAATTGCAACAGTTGGCAACAAGTTTTATCGTTTAATCCGAATGAAAAAATGCTTGTTAGAAGATTGCTTATTGATAGCGAAAACCCGTCAATAATATATGCACTTGCCAACAAATACGTTTATCGTACGAAAAATGCGGGAAATAGTTGGGAGATGATTTTTGACGAATTGACAATACCCGATTGGTGGGATAAAAATAAATACCTTATTGATGTGGAAATAAAACCCAACGACCACAATACACTTTATATAGCGAGTGTTGGAATCGGCTCGGGAAGTTTGACACATGATTATAGTGCTGAGATATGGAACACCCACAATGCAAAAGCAACAAATGTTACCTGGCAACGCATCGAAAACGGTTTGCCTGATTATGTTGAACGTTATGCACTGGAAACCGACCCGCAAAACCCCGACAAACTTTATATAAGTTATAGCGAACTAAAGTTCAATTTCTGGTTTGCGTAGGTGGATTATTTTTAGTATTCTGCAGCTTATTTTGAATATAGTTTAGGCAGATGGAAAATAATTTTACAGAAAATTACAAAGAACATATTGATTTCTCATACACCTGCTTTGACAGAATAATTCTAAGGGGCTATATTCCATCTCTTTTCATGGAGGGAAGTGTTATAAACTTATTAAGAAACCTTGGATTTAGAAAACATTCAGATGGGGTATTAAAAACATTTAGTGACCAATTAAATTCACACTTGAAAAAAGTGTCAGAAAAAAATGGCACAACTATTCATTGGTGGGGTAAAGAAGAAAAAACTAAGTATAATTCAAAAATTGATTTTGTAAAAGAAAAGCATCAAGAACCAGTAAATCAAAAACAAACATCCAATAAAGTAATCTGCATAATTAAAGCAGTAGAAAATTCCAGAACTTTTGCAAACAAGGAAATTACAACAAAAAAAGGAAAAAGATTTACAAAAATGTATGCGTGTAATAAGCTTGTAAGTCATTGTTACATTTACATCCATGATAAGGCACTTGGGCTTTGTTACTTAAAAACAGCAACATATCTCCCTTTCCCTTGCGAGTTCTATTTTAATGGGCATAATTATTTAAAGCAGCAGCTCGATATTAATGGACAAGCTTATAAAATGAAAGACAATTCCTTCACAAAAGTTGATGATCTAGACATGCTCGAAAATCTGGTTTCTAAATTTCAACCAAGTATTGCTCTGGACAGAATAGATTATTGGATGCGCATGTTCTTTAAATTTGACAAAGGGGAAAAATCAACACGTTCTAAACTTTTATCGCACACTTGGTACACTTCGCAAACTGAAACATGCAGTAATATCGTTTTTAAATCAGCAAAACTTGCCAATTCATTATTCCAAAGAGTGCTTTCCAAGCACCACACCATCGGACTACCCGATAGGTTGACCGAGGCATTCGGTCTTAGAAGAACTGTTAAAACCAGTAAGAACACCCAAAACAAATACTTTGTTCAAGCATGTATCAAACACTGGTGTAAAGGAAATTCAATAAAGTGTTATAATAAAAGCGGCTGCTTGCTTCGAGTTGAAACCACAATTAACAAACCGGACTTGCCCGGTTTAAAGCTGAAAAAGCAAGCCTGTAACTTACAGGCGTACTATTGGTATGGGTTCGATTGCAACAGTCGCTATTTTAACACCCTTAGTGATATTGACATAAAGTATCTTGCCAATGATAATTTTGAAAAATATCAAAATGCTATTTATACAAAAAAGGGAAATCGAATTGCTGCGCCTGACCTTAGAAATAAGCAACAAGTAGAATTGTTGTCAATATTACTCTCTCCAAACTATTATGTAACAGGCTTCAAAAACAAAGATTTGAGAGAGAAATTGGGGACAAATTGGAAAACCGCAAAAATAGCATACGAATTGAGAAAACCAAGAGGACGTGGTGCAATAAAAAAGATTAAAACATCTCATTACTACAGACTTACAGATGAAGGACACTTATGGCTGTTTTATTCATCTTATAATTATTCATATTTTGTAAATCCATTAGTATCTGCTAGTTACAAGAAAGAACTTAAGAGCTTTGTTGACAACCCTTCAAATATTGAAAGTGCATATGCACAGATAAACAAGGCTGTATCAGTTGTTATGGCTGAACTAGGTATGGTTGCTTAGTAAAATAAAAACGTGAATCTTATTTACGTTTTTGAAAAGTAAAAACATATTGCTAAATTTGACCTCAAACCGCAAGATGTCGGATTTGATAATGTGCTGAATACCAGTACCTAGATTTGACGTTAGTTGGAATTGTGAAAAGTCCGTTTTTCAAATATAAAACTCAGACACTAAAAGATTGATTATCTTTGAAATTAAATTTTTAAAAAGTAATTATGACAAAAGAAAATGCGATAAAATTATTTCAAGACCAAAGAGTTCGAGTTCACTGGGATGATAAAAATGAAAAATGGTATTTCTCTATTATAGATGTAATTGGTGTTCTGACAGAGAGTGAGAATCCTAGAAAATATTGGAGTGTCCTGAAAACCAGACTTAAAAAAGAAGGAAGTGAAGTGGCTACAAATTGTAGCCGTTTGAAATTATTAGCCGTTGATGGCAAAATGCGAATAACTGATGTTGCTGACACAGAGCATTTATTACGACTTATACAATCAATTCCTTCACCAAAAGCAGAACCATTTAAAGTTTGGTTGGCTAAAGTAGGCTATGAGAGAATTGAAGAAACCGAAGACCCTGAACTTGCATTTGACCGTGCCATGGAAACATATCTAAAGAAAGGATATTCAAAAAACTGGATTAACCAACGATTAAAAAGTATTGAAGTCCGAAAGGAACTAACTGACGAATGGGAATTGCGTGGAGTAAAGAAAGGATTGGAATACGCAATTCTAACTAATGAAATTACGAAAGCATGGTCAGGATTTAATATCAAAGAATACAAAATATTTAAGAATCTAAAAAAAGAAAACCTTCGAGATAACATGACCAATTTAGAGTTGGTTCTTAATATGTTAGCAGAGGCAACGACAAAAGAGATTTCAAAAGAAAAGAATCCTAAAACATTTACGGAAAACAAAACAATTGCAAAACAAGGTGGAACTATTGCTGGAAACACAAGAAAAGAAATTGAAGAGAAAACTGGCAAAAAAGTAACTTCACCAATGAATGCAAAAGAATTAGGGAAACGAGATAACGATGAAATAAAAAGCATTGAAAAATAAACAACGAAATGCCAACAAAGTGTATAAATCATTGGGCAATAAGTGATTAAAATGAATTTTAGAGCAACAAATAAAATTAGTCGTAAGTTGAAAATGAAGTCTATTAAAATGCCAAACGCCGCATATTCAACACGTTGGCAGCAATCCCCCTACCATAAAAATTCCGGTTGAATATTTTCGCTAACGGGAGTACATTTGCACCGAGCTCCTTGTAGAGTCCGGTTTTCTGAATGGTGCTGCTGCCTGTCGGCAGACAGGTGAAAAGTCCGAGCGCAATCAT
>JAJRQZ010000078.1 GCA_024279935.1 Bacteroidota bacterium | reverse complement strand
TATTAACTCATTGGTTACCTATCCGTTTTGTCACAATTTTTGTTTGAAAAACACAAAATTTCCGCCAAAACTACTGAGATTTCAAACATATAGCCCCACGCTGAAGCATGGGGCTATTGATAATCAACTTGATAAACCTGCTGAGTAGTAACCAATATTTTGTTCAAATTCGAGGCGGCAATATTTTTAGACCCCTTTGCTTGTTTCAGGCAGGGTTTTTTTTTGTGCTGATACATGTCTCAAACCTTTATCTTTGCAGCACAAGACCGGATAATATGAAAAGAATTCTATCTCTAGCGTTGTTTCTGTTTGTTGTTGTGGCTTTGCGTTCGCAAACCTCCACCGACTATACTGAGTTTGTAAACCCTTTGGTGGGAACCAAAAACATGGGACATACATTCCCGGGGGCTTGCGTTCCTTTCGGGATGGTTCAGCTAAGCCCCGAAACCGAGGCCGAGCCTTATGAAAAAAACGGCAAGTATAATCCCGGGGCCTATAGGTATTGTTCCGGTTATCAGTACGACGACAGCACTATCATCGGCTTTAGCCATACGCACTTCAGCGGTACGGGCCATAGCGATCTCGGCGATTTCTTAATAATGCCCACTACGGGTGGAATAAAATTCAACACGGGGACGGCATCAAACCCGGAAAGCGGCTACCGCTCACGCTTTAATCATAAGTCCGAAACGGCAAAACCCGCTTTCTACAGTGTTTTCCTCGATGATTATTCCATCCTGGCCGAACTTACGGCAACAACAAGGGTTGGTTTTCACCGATATACCTTTCCCAAAACCGATTCGGCAAACATCATCCTCGACCTCATGGCAGGCATATATAATTATGACGACAAGAATATATGGACCTTCGTAAGGGTAGAAAACGACACTTTAGTAACAGGTTTCCGGCAAACGGCCGGATGGGCAAGGACAAAAACCGTATTTTTTGCCATGGCGTTTTCCAAGCCCATTGTTGAATATGGCCATCAAAAATACGACAGTTCTGTTTACAGGGGGTTTTGGCGAAAGTTCGACGAGACAAAAAACTTCCCTGAAATGGCCGGAAGGAAAATAAAGGCCTATTTCCGGTTTAATACCGAAAAAGGGGAGAGCATAAAAATAAAATTCGCCCTCTCGTCAACAGGTACGGCAGGGGCAGTGAAAAACCTGCTGGAAGAAATACCAAACTGGGATTTTGATGAGATTAAGCAGGCAGGGCAGCAAAAATGGAACAAGGAGCTTTCGAGGATACAAGCAGGTTTCATTAACGAAACCCAAAAGGAGACTTTTTATACTGCGCTCTATCATTGCTTCCTGAGCCCTGTGGTTTATATGGATGTCGATAGTATGTACAAGGGCCTCGACCAAAACATACATAAGGCATACGGTTTTACGAATTATACCATTTTCTCGCTTTGGGACACCTTCAGGGCATTGCATCCGCTCTTCAATATTGTCCAGACAAGCCGGAACAAGGACATGGTTGAATCGATGATGGCGCATTATGAACAGAGCGTTCATAAAATGCTGCCGGTTTGGTCGCATTACTCAAACGAAAACTGGTGCATGATAGGGTATCATTCTGTTTCGGTTTTGGCCGATGCCATGGCCAAGGGCGTGATAGCAAAAGACCCAAAATATCTGGCAGCGGCAGTAACAACGGCAAATAATGCATATTACGACGGCATACCATTTTATAAGGAACTAGGTTTCGTTCCCGAGGACAAAAACAGCTCGTCGGTATCGAAAACCCTTGAATATGCTTACGATGATTGGTGTATAGAACAAATGGCAACGGCTTTGGGGGAGGTGGGTATAGCCAGGGAATTTTCCCTTAGGGCCGAAAATTACAAGAAGCTGTTCGACAGCAATACAGGCTTTATGAGGGCGAAATTCTCGAATGGTGAATGGATAAGCGATTTCAATACTTTAAACACCCGTCAGGCAGGATATATTGAGGGAAACGCATGGACTTACAGCCTTTTTGTCCCACAGGACCCTGAGGGGTTAATTGCTTTGATGGGAGGGAAACAAGCATTTTCCCTGCATTTGGATTCGCTGTTCGCCATGGAATTGTCGGATGAGCATATTGCTGAAAACGAAGACATTACCCGCGACGGCATTATCGGAAACTATGTCCATGGCAACGAGCCCGGACATCATATCGCATATCTTTACAATTATTGCGGCGATGAACAGAAGACCCAAAAAAGAGTCCGGATGATCATGGATAAAATGTACTCGAATACGGTTGATGGCTTATGTGGCAACGACGATGCCGGGCAAATGAGCGCATGGTATATATTTTCCTCGCTGGGTTTTTATCCTGTGAGCCCGGGCTCGGCAAAATACGACCTGGGAAGCCCCTTGGTAATTTCTGCATACATAAACCTGGAAAACGGAAAGCTTTTTCAAATTAAAACCATTAACCAATCGGAACATAATGTGTATGTTGAAAAGGTCTTGCTAAACGGCAAGTTGCTAAAACGCAATTATATCCTCCACAGCGAAATAACAAAGGGCGGCGTGCTCGAGTTTTATATGAGCGGGCAAAAGAATTAAGGTGTGTCAAAATGACCGGGTCCGTGATAAACCCCCGGGGAAAACCCATGCCCCGGGATGTTTTTTCTTCCTGCCTTGTTGTTGCTTAAGCGTTTCCCCCCGGGCTTAAACCTAACAAAAATAATATTTTGCCGTTTGAGCCATTTATTTAAGATGACTTCTGATAATTTTTTACCTTTGCAAACCTTTTCGTGATTATATAGCAAAAGGGCTGAAAACAACGGAGAGTGGCGCAGTCAGGCAGCGCACTACGTTCGGGACGTAGGGGTCGTGGGTTCGAATCCCATCTCTCCGACATCAGGCGATAAATATTTTTTATTATTGCGTTTTTTACATTTCCCTCCTATAAAAAATCGTAATCTTGCAAAAGATTTTATTAGAGGACAGGATTAGTTCAATAGTTGTTTTAAATATTTATATTATGCAAAATCAGATAATTACGATAACCGACAAGCATAAAGCCGCCGCACACTTGATCTATGACAGGATTAAGGACGACATAAGCCCTAAATATATTGTTACCGTTACCGGTGAAGTTGGAACCGGCAAGTCAACGGTTTGTTATTTGCTTGGCCGCTTGCTAAAGGGGCAAGGTTTAAAAGTTAAAATAATGGAACTCGACAATTATTATAAAATCCCACCGAAGGAAAGAAGGGAATGGCGCAAAAAGCATGGTATCGATGCCGTTGGCAGCGACGAATACGACTGGGGGAAAATATATGGCACAATTCAGGACTTTAAAAACAATAAAGTCGCGACCATCCCCTATGTTGACCTTTTTACTAATTACGTAGATAAGCTGACAACCGATTTTAATGGTGTTGACGTGTTGATTATCAAGGGGTTGTATTCAATCATGTGCAAAGAGTCGAAGTATAAGGTGTTTATTGAGCTTTCGTATGAGGAAGCGAAAAGCAAGAACTACTTTGTTGAGGACGAAGAAATTGACGATTTTAGGTTGCAGGTAATCCATAAAGAGCAAGAGGTTGTTAAAAAACTTAAGGAAGGTGTTGATTATTTCGTCGATTTCGATTTCGATGCCAAGAATTACCATCTTTAGAAAACCTTCCTTTCCGGGCAGTGTTATCCCTTTAAGGATTGGCTATCTCATCCCTGAGCGTTATTGCGGGTGCCGCGCTTAATTCTTCTCATAAATATCATCCAATAAAGAAGTATATAAAGCCTTGACTTTTTTGCGTTTAAGTTTTTGTGTCGGCGAAAGCAATCCGTTCTCCGGTGCCCAAACGTCGGCAACAAGCCTGAAAACCTTTATTTTCTCGACATGACCCAGTTCTTTGTTGTATTTGTCAAGTTCTTTCTGATACCTTTCAATTATACGTGCTTTTAGAATCAGGTCGTTGTTTTCGCGGAACGTAACATTGTGCAAGGCACACCATTTATGCAAAAACTCGAAATCAGGAACTATGAGGGCAGCCGTAAACTTCTCGTTCTCACCTACAACCATTATCTGTTCAATAAACTGCGATTCCTTGAACTTGTTTTCTATCAATTGAGGGGCAACATATTTCCCTCCCGAAAGCTTGAATATCTCCTTTTTCCTGTCGGTGATGGTAAGCATGCGGTTTTCGTCAAGCGTTCCTATGTCGCCGGTGTGGAACCAGCCGTCTTTGTCAATGGCTTCTGCGGTTTTTTCGGGATCCTTATAATAACCTAACATCAGGTTCTCGCCCTTTTCCAGAATTTCGCCGTCCTCGGCTATCTTTACCTCCAGCTCGTCAGGCACCAGCCCCACGCTACCGAATTTAACGCCCGGGAACGACGGCATATTGGCCGATATCAATGGTGATGTCTCCGTAAGGCCATAACCTTCCTGGACAATTATTCCTGCTGCCCAGAAAATACGGGCAAGCCTAGCCTGCAAGGCTGCACCCCCCGAAATAACACCCTTTAGCTCACCGCCCAAGGCCTCACGCCACTTGCTGAATATCAGTTTGTTGGCTATCTTAAGCTTTAGGTTGTACATGGCGGGCCTCTTCGATGGGTCGGGATCATATTTGTCGCCGACCCTTACAGCCCAAAAGAACAGGGCTTTCTTGATTGTACTGAGCTCGCGGCCTTTGTTTATTATCTTATCGTAAACTTTCTCAAAAACGCGTGGAACGGTAATAAACACATTAACTTTTATTTCGCGCATGTCGTCGCCTATGGTATCAATGCTTTCGGCATAATAAACCTTGAGCCCCAGCGATTGCCATAAATAATTACCCACTCTTTCCAAAACATGCGAAAGAGGGAGGAAGCTCAATGCCCTGTCGTCGGCTTTTAAGTATGTTACAACCTTATGCGCAAGCTTGAAATTGCTTACAACATTGTTATGGGTCAGCATAACGCCTTTTGAAAGCCCCGTAGTGCCGGAGGTATAAATGAGGGTAAGTAAATCATGAGGGTCAACATCATCGCGCATTTTTATTAGCTCGGCTACTAGGCCTTTTTTCTTTGAAGCACCCAAACGGCAGATATCCATCCAGTTGGCGGTACCTTTTATCTCGTCGATGGTATATAATTCCTCTAATGTCCCTATACTGTCGAAGACGGGCCTGAGCTTGTTATAAAGTTCCAGGTTCGAGACTATTAAAATCCTTGATTCGGAATGTGAGAGTATGTGCTTATACTCTTCTTCGCTTATTGTAGGGTAAATGCCCACGTGAACACATCCGATTTGCGACATTCCGAAGTCGATAAAATTCCATTCCGGCCTGTTATTGGTCACCGTGGCGATTTTGTCGCCTTTTTTAAAACCTTTGGCTATAAGCCCCAGGCTGAAATCATCAACAAATTCCCTATATTCAGCTGTGCTGAAATGTTCCCATTTGCCGTTACGTTTTACCGATAAAGCATCTTTGCTCGGGTAGTTCTCTTCCATATTCGACAAAACGTCGAACGTCCTTCTAATTTCAGCCATGATTTTCGCGTTGATAATTTTAACAAATGTAGTTAAATATTTCCTTTGCAGGGAATTCGGGGAATGCAAATCAATATTTTTTAATTTTGCCGCCTTGATAATTCTGTTTCGACTTATATAAAAATGATTATTGATGATGTTGATTGATGATGTCTTGGTTTCCGACGAGCTGAAGGAAATTTATTTTGCTTGTAATTTAAGGGCTTGCAAAGGCGAATGTTGCGTTCAGGGCGATGCCGGGGCGCCACTGGAAGAGGAGGAAATTTCCATCATCGAGGATTATATCGACGACATAAAACCTTTTATGACCGACAAAGGCAGGCTAGTGGCCGGATTGGCCGGTGTTTTCGACTACGATTCCGACGCCGAATATGTTACACCCCTCATTGATGGCAAGGAATGTGCCTTTGTTTACAAAGATAACGGCATTAGCCTTTGTGCCATCGAAAGAGCATGGCTAAATGGCAAAATAAAATATAGAAAGCCTATTTCATGCCATTTATATCCAATAAGGTTAAGCAAAGTTGGCGACTTTATGGCTATGAACTATAATAAATGGAACATCTGTGCACCCGCTCTCCTAAAAGGCAAAAACCCGGGCGAACCACTTTATAGGTATCTTGAGGAGCCGATAACTCGTAAATTCGGCAAGGAGTTCTTCGGTAAGCTTTGCATTGCCATGGAGCGCGATGCAAACGGATAAAACCATAAGAGCCTTGGGTTTAACACCTTTTTGCTCATGAATCATTTGTTAGGGTTGACTCCTTTTGGTTTTCTCCTGTTCGCTAAAATAAACTTTCGCATATTTTATCAAATAATAGTACTTTTGTGCGTTTTTTGGCAGTCAAGACGTGATGTCGTTTTTATGTGTTATCCCTTTTGGCTACCCATGTTGTTTGTTTAATTTGAAAACATAACACTTAATGTTTTATTATTAAAATGAAAAAATCGGGTAAGAAATTAGGCGAATTTGCGGCAACGGCGATTTGCGGCAACGACATCAGCTCCTCGGTTCTCTATGTATCAGCCCTGTCGATTATCTATGCAGGCAAATATGCCTGGATAACCTTGCTCATAGTTGCCCTTGTATTATTCCTCTTCCGTAAAATTTATGCCGAAGTTGTATGTGCGCTTCCCTTGAACGGCGGCGCATATAACGCATTGCTCAATACCACGAGCAAGTTTATGGCTTCTTTCGCGGCAACGCTTACCATATTGTCATATATGGCTACCTCGGTAATATCCGCAAACGAGGCCATGAGGTATATGCATGGGCTATGGAGCTCAGAACCGGTTATTTTATCGACCATAGTACTATTGCTGATATTTGCTTTGTTGGCAATACTCGGGATTAAGGAGTCGTCGAAAGTGGCAATAGGGATTTTTGTTTTTCACCTGGTCTCGATGGTGCTTTTAATAGGCTTTATTTTTTATTATCTTTTCGACAACGGCTTCAGCACCTTTTATGAAAACTGGAAAGTCCCTGTGGGGGGAAGCATTACGACAGCCATTTTCCTTGGGTTTTCTGCCTCTATGCTGGGCATCTCCGGTTTTGAAAGCTCTGCAAACTATGTTGAGGAGCAAGGTAGGGGGGTTTTTGTGAAAACGCTCAAGAATATGTGGGTCATAGTTAGCATTATTAACCCGCTGATGGCTTTTTTGGCCATATCTATCATAGCCATCCCTGAGATCAAAGAGCTTCATACAGAAACTTTGCTTTCGCAGATGGGCAGGATAAGCGGAGGCAACTGGTTGGCATGGGTTATTTCCGTCGATGCCGTCATTGTCCTTTCCGGTGCTGTCCTAACATCTTTTGTAGGCGTAACCGGATTGCTTGAGCGAATGACCCTCGACAGGATATTGCCGCCTTTTTTCCTGAAAAGGAATAAGCGCAACAGCTCCTATCGGATCATAATCTTGTTCTTGCTCATCAGTATTTCCGTATTGCTGATAACCAAGGGGAAAGTTGAGGTCTTGGCAGGGGTTTACACAATATCCTTTCTTTCGGTAATGGGGTTGTTCGCGATCGGAAATATACTTTTGAAAGTAAAAAGGAGCAAACTGCCGCGACAATATAAAGCCAGCTGGATATCTGTTTTGATCGCCCTTGCGGCAGTAACTGTTGCTTTGATAGGAAACGTTACCTTGGAATCGACGAGCAGCGACATGCCCTCCAACTTTAAAATCTTCCTTGAATACTTTATCCCGGGGATTATTTTTATAATAATAATGCTCAACCGCCTTACGATATTAAGATTGTTGCTAAGGTTGCTCAGGAATGTTTTCGATCCCATAAGGGAATTGTTCCTAAAGCTTCATGTTTCTATAAACCATACCATAGAGAGAATAAGCTCGCAGGAATTCGTGTTTTTTACCAGGGGCGACAATATTAAAAACCTGAACAGGGTCTTGCTGTATATCATGAAAAACGAGAGCACGAAAAAGCTCAAGATAGTTACGGTCATCAACAACAAGGAAACAGATGCGGGATCAATAATCGAGAACTTAATAAAAGACATTGACTTTTTAAACAAGGAGTATCCTGAAATAATGATAGAGTTTGAGCATATTAAAGGCAAGTTCAGCCCGGACCTGGTTCGTCAGCTCTCAAAAAAATGGAATATCCCCATCAACTTCATGTTCATAGGTTCGCCCGGCGATCATTTCCCTTACCGAATTGAAGAACTAGGTGGCGTGCGGCTGATTATCTGAGCACCTTAGAATTAATCTTTTTTATACTTTTAACGCATAAATCAAGAAATGAAAAAAATATTCGTAATTACCGCTCTTGTCCTCATAAGTCTTGCCGCTCAATCTCAAATATTGATAACGCTCTTGCTCGGCGACAAGTTGAATTCCGACAAGATTGAATCTGGCCTTGAAGGCGGCCTGAACTGGTCGAAAATATCTGCCTTCGAGGCATCAAAATATCATGGCGACTGGAATCTGGGCTTTTATTTTAATTTTCAGCTGCATCCCTCATGGTATATAAACACAGGGGTCTTGGTAAAATCTACTTTGGGGATCAACCATCTCACCGACAACGACCTGGCTTCATTGAATGCTACCGTTTTCAAGGGTGAGGATGGTTCTCGCCTGGAAGGCAAATACAGCCAGCAGATGAATTATTTCCTGATTCCCGCTTTGGCCAAATACAACTTCAAGAACAATTTTTATACGGAAATCGGCCCGCAGTTAGGCTTGATGTACCGTTCTTGGATACAGTTCGATTCAGATCTTGAAGGCCGCGACGCCATAATAAAGGAATATAACCGCGAAAAACTGAATAAAATAGATGCAGGCCTGACGCTCGGTGTGGGGTACAGGCTGTTCAAGGGCACGGGCTGGACCATTGGGGCAAAATATTATTATGGTTTTGTAAACGTTTATAAAGGAAAAGCGGGCAGCAACAACAGTTCGTTCTTCATCAAAATGAACATTCCCGTGGGAACTGGCGAAAAGGCCAAGGAAAAAGCAGGCGAAAAAGCTGAAAGGAAACGGGCAAAAAATGATGCAAGGCAGATCAAGAAAGAACAGAATAATTTGTAAATATCAATATGGGGAAAACAAAAAAGACATTTCCCTATTTCGGTTGTTGAACTTGAGGAATTAAAAAGCATGAATTTCAACGCTTGATCTCGAACAACTTCTTTTGGAGAACCTACGACCAAAAGGAATTAGAGCTTATTGGGGAGCCGACGGCAGACTCTTTGCATTTGAATACGGTAAGGCAAAAGCAAAAGATCCAAGGCAATGGCGAGATGCCTGCCCCGATTCAGGGGTCATGGTTGTAATGCCTGAAAACTTCCTGGAAGTTCTTGCACGAACGCTAATGTTAAGTATATGATTTGTGGCGGTTTTTGGAGCACAAATCTTTCAACTTGCACCGATGTTTATTTGCATCTAAAATGCTCATATTTAGCACTTCACACGCCATAAACTATATACATCTTTGTTAGGGGGCGTAATTCACTCGTTTTAAGTCTTAAAGAAAAGTCAGTCCGATTTTCCCATGCTCCCGTTCTGTTAATTCATCGAATGTTCTTACGTTACTCTAGTCTGTCATGATTTTATTTTTCTAAGTCTAAAATATTCATCTTTCAATTTCATTGCTTTTTCAGTCTCTTTTTTAGCTGTTTTCTGTGTTTTTCCCCGAGATCCATTAAAAAGAACCATTAGTTTACCTTTATCAAAACAACAAAAAACTCTACAGATGTTTGATTGATATTCAACTCGAATTTCAAAAAGTCCTTCGTATCCAGTCATTGGTGCTAAGAACTTTCTCGGTACATTTTCAACCTGTTTTATCAACTCGAATACAAATTGAATTTTTGACTTTACTTTAATATCAAGCGTTTTATAAAAGTCAAGAAAGTATTCCTTATGAAAAATAATTGTTCTATTCATGCGGCAAGGTCATCATAAAAGATAACATGATCAAAACTTATTTTCGTGAATTTCAGTTTTCCTGTTTTACGTCCCCTAACTGTTAATAATAAACCACTTCACAATCAGGATGGGCAGCCTTAAACGCCTCTATCCTCGATGCCTTGATCCTGGTGTTGTAACATTTCAGTTCTTTTAAGCGTATCTTTTCAAGATATTTCAGCGATTTCACCCCAGTATTGTTTAATATCAATATTTCCAGGTTTTCGAGGCCCTGTATCTGCTTTAGGTTCTTTACCCTGGTGCCGGCAATATTCAACAGCTTCAGGTTCTTCAAGCCCGACAATGGCTCAAGGTCGTCAACAGAGGTGTTCTCGATATTAAGTACCTCAAGCGTTTCCATGCGCGATAGCGGGCTGATATCGTAAACAGGGTTGTTGGGCATGCTTATCCGCTTCAGCGAAGGCAAAAAACTTATGGGGCTGATATCACTTATGGTCGTATTTGAGATTTGTATCTCTTCGAGCCTGTTGAACAAGCCCAATGCCTCAAGCGAACCTATGTCGGTGGCGTTGTCGATTTGCAGTTTTACCAAATCGACAATTTCCTGCAACTGCTCTCGGCTTGGCGGGTTTTCCGCCTCTGCGTTTTCGATGAACGTTCTTTGCCATCCGGCACTAAGGTTTTCCCACCACATTTTAAGCTGTTCGGTTTGGTAAACTATCAGGCAGGAAGGCAGTGCACTTTTCAGTTGCAATGCTGTTCTTGTGTCTATATTGCTGTTGTCGGCATAAACATTTGCGAGCTTAAAACAGTGTTCAAGAGGGCTAAGGTCGGTAAGTCCGGTGTTTTCGCATCTTAAGACCTCAAGTCTCCCAAGCGACTTCAAGGCTTCAACGGATTGAACTTTCGTTTTGTTGATATTGATGGCTTTTAAGTTGTTCAAGCCGCCCAAAGGGCTTAAATCAGAAATATTACAGCCTGAAACGTCGAGCTCCTCAAGGCGGTAAAGCATGCGTAGGGGCTCAAGGCTTTTAATGGCCTTGTTATTGGCCAGGTCAACAGATCTTATGCTTATAATCTTGTGCAGCTGTTCCTTGTTCACCGGATTGCTGAGCCTCATCCGCGAATGTGCGATGCTTTGCCAGCTTTCGGGCAGGCCGTCCCACCATTTTAAGAGCTCATCGGTATTGAATATTACTGTCGTGCCAGGTTTTGCATCGATAAACTTGGAGGCTTCGTTTTTATCTACCTTACTGTTGTCGCAATAAATAAGTTTTAAGTTTTCAAGATTTACCAACACTAATATGTCCTTGACCGCCGTGTTGTTTGCTTGTAATATGCTCAGGTTCTCAAGCCCTGTTAGAGGGGATAAATCAGATATCGGGCTGCTGTCGATATTTAATCTTTGAATGGATTTGGTATTAGATATAAAATCAAGCTCCTCTATGTTTGTCGATGCCATTATCAGTTCCCCTAGGCTCAGGAAGTTGTCAAACCCGCTGATATTGCCCTTTGTCTTGGTTCCGCTGATATCCAGCGATTTAAGGTTTATAAGTTGTGTCAATGTATTGAAGTCGTTGATATTGGAGTATGAAATATTTAGTTTTTCAAGCTGCTTTAAATTCGAGAGTACTTCAATATTGGATAGTGGTGTTCTTGAGAAATCAAGTTCGAGCAGTCTGGAAGAGTATCTTAAGGCATCAATATTGGTCAAGGGTGTTCCCCCGGCTTTCAATACTTTTAATTTGTTCAGGTTACGCAAGGGGCTTAAATCGTCGATTAGCGTATTGGATATGTCAACAAGCTCTAATTCGGTTAGTTCCGAAAGAGGTTTCAGGTTACCTATTAATATACTGTTGGCAATATCAACTTTCTTTGTTTCCCACATTTTTTTGATATGGGAAAAAACGGCTTTGGTATCAACAATTATAGTGTCCGGCTGTTGAGAGTAGGATGTGTCGTAGCTCAAGAAAACCTCGTTGTCGGTTGCAAGTGCCTCGCCTGAGGCAATGTAGCTTAAGGTATCGCCATTGCGTATATAAAAAGTATCGACCCTTGTTTGTTCCACCCAGCCCGGCTTTACCAGGCTGCTGTCGGTAAAGCTGATGATGTTGCTGAAAGGGAGGGTGTCAAAGATCAAGATTCCTTTTCCGAAGTAATCTTTCCAGCTTTCGGCCATATTGTTCCACCAAAAAGCCATTTCGTATTTTTTGTTCGGCAGGGTTGTGTATATCGAGGCTATCTTAAGGTCTTTTTCAGTGGCGTTCAAGTTTATTTCCACATATCGCAACTGATTGTTGTTTATGGTGTCGTCATTGATTGTTACACCTTGCAAATTCCTGTTCACGACCAGCTTAAAATATATTTGGCCCTTGTCGTTCACGAAATTTTCTATCGAGTTGACTTCAAATTTAAAGCGTATGTTTTTATAAAAGAAACCGATATCCTTTAGATATGCCTGAACATCCTTGCTAAGGGCAATATCGCGATTTTCGTCCAAATCGTCTTCGATTTGGACGTTTTCGTCAAGAAAGATCTTAGCATAGCTCTCGTTGATAATAATATCCTTTTCGGAAGCCGCCTCGGTTGAGTCGCCGAGGAAATTCAATGTTCCTTCAAGATAGTTTATCATTTGTCCGCATTGTTGCGAATAGGCGTCTATTTCCTCTTTGGCTAGGTTGTTTTCAGTTTGGCCCCACGCATCGAAGCCGAAAAGGAAGGCACATAGAATGGCCATAAGTGTTCTTAGTTGCATAGTCCGAATGATTTAATTAAACCGCCTTTTTTCTTGTCTTCTATATAAATCAAGTTTGAGATCAGCCAACCCGAGTTATTATCGTTTCTATTGAAATAAGAAAGCTCGAAATACCAATTCTTGATCTGAAGAAAATGGAATTTAACAGTATTGATTTCCTTGAATTTAAGTTTGCCGGTTTTCATTTGATAGAAAAACAGGGTAAGATAGTCGGGGCTATAGCTGTTTGAAGCATAATACTCGATATGGGCAGGGTCGTCCAGGGCTTTGTGCAGGTTCATAAAATCGAGTTCGTGGCTCTGCGGGTGCAGGAAATATTTCGCTTTCTCAAGTGTGTCGGCCTTTGGGAAAAGATGCGGGAAATAACTATAATAAACATTGCTGATCACCCATTTCGACCCAAGGTTCTCAGGCTGTATCCGCAAATAAAGTATCAGGTTTACCTCCTGTCCGCCGGCTATAAAAGAGGCAGAGACCTCAGCATACCAATTCTTGTCGAGGAAGTTCAGGAATACCGGGTTCTTGGGATTTGTGATGTCGTCGATAAAGTAGGCCTGCAAGTTTCCTGATGTGCGCGGGTTTGATTTATCGAACATGGAGGGCATTATTTTCGACCTCAACGCACTGTTATGATAACGTTTGTCGTCCTTTCGCAAAAACTTGCCGTATTCGTCCTCTTCCATATTGAAACGGCGCACGAATTGGCCGACCTGTTTGTTCATCGAGTAGAGAACGCTCTCGTCGGTTTGAAAATCATTAATGTTTTGTGAGTAGTTGTTTCCTGATATACAGAAAATTACAACTATTATAACAATGGAAGCCGTCTTCATATTTAATTTTGGCTAAAAATAAACAATTATGTAATAAAATCTATTTAATCATAAAACGTACTTTTGCGAAAAAACAATATGGTCAAACCTGACATTCCGGCCTCGGCAATACAAAAATATCGTAACGACAAAGAAATAATAGAGCTTGCAACCAAGCAAATAATAAAAGATTTTGCGTTGTTCGGCCTGCAAATCAACTATGATAGTGCTTTAGGGTTTACTTGGCAGCAAGTTTATTTGGGGCTCGAAGCACAAATACGCCACTTATTGGAAGTGAGCCCTTCTAAGATGTTATCTCTTTTATACCAAATAGATATCCCGGAAGAAAAAATCATCGCCCAGGCGGAAAAGCAAGAAAAAAGACAACTTTCTGAAGTAGTGTCAGAAATGATTATGGAAAGGGAAATAAAAAAGGTGCTAACAAGATTGTATTTTAAAAACCCGGGCAGATTTTAATTTTTAATACAATGCGACTTGTTTTGACCTTCAATCTTTCGTAACTGGTTCCTGACAGATAAAAAAAGGCCGCTCATAAAGCGGCCTTTTTTATTGTTTAAAAAGATCACTATTTCATCATCACTAATTTCTTAGTAGCAGTTTTATTGCCTGATGAAATTTTGATGAAGTAATATCCGGCATCGAGCGTGGCACCTGTGTTACTTAAACCGTTCCATGAAACAATATAGTTTCCTGAAGCATTGCTCAAGTTGTCGAGGTTATAGACCAATTGTCCGGTAATACTATAAATTCTTACAGAAACATTTTCTGATTCGCCAACGAAGCTGATTTTGGTTGCGCCATTTGTCGGGTTAGGATAAACGTTAAGTTCAAATTCCTGATAATTATTAACAAATGTTGGTTCGTGCATGTCTTTAGCCTGAGCGACTGCTTGTTCCAGGGTCTTGTCCGGAATGTCGTCGTTAGGGTCGTCATTGTGGCATCCAAGGCAAACATAAGCAGGGCTCAATGATGCCGGTCTTTCGTCGTCATCCCTGACAACGCTGCCGTCGGCCGAGAACATACTTGCCGTGTCAACAGTGATTTTGAACAAGTGTGAACGAATATCACCTTTGTATCCGCTCTCTCCTCTTGTTGTTCCTGATTTTGCAGCATAAGTCATGTGGCAGTCGATGCAGGTGGCACCTTCTTCGTGGTTGATAGTTTCAACCTCGGTGGCATGGCAAGTTGCACAAGCCATTTTTATTCCGTCCCCGTCCCAAATAGTACGTTTGTGAGGATCGTGGCAAGTAACACAAGTCATCCCGTTCTCATAGTGCTTGGTGTGAGTAAACTCGTCCCATTGCTCGTGGTGCTTGATAAATCCACCGCTGGCGTTAATAGGATTGGTATAACTACGGTTGTGGCAAGTACCACACATGAAGTTGACGTCGTTTCCGTTTGGATCCGGGGTTTGAAGAACGCCGTCAATCTCCAGGCCGCCGAGAGAGTTGTCCTGATGAACTTGCTCATAAACCTTGTCGATATTATCGGCAGTAGGTCCGGCAACGTGCTCGCTGCCCGGTCCGTGGCAGCCTTCGCAACCAATTCCACCTTCTGTAAAAGTACCTAAGCCGTCAACGCCGGCCAACCATGTTCCTGTTGTGTCGCCACCAGTTGTGTGACATTTAAAGCAACCATAGTTATAAACCTTAACGTCGCCCGTGTGGTAGTCAACCCAGCCATAATCAACTCCGCCATAGAAGTTAAACTGGTTGTGTCCGCCACCTGCATCAGGGAATGAGCTTCCTGCGGTTCCTATTATATGGCCATCAGTACCAACAAAACGGCACTTCCAGCCGAAACCACCAATAACACCGGCAATGTCAGCCCAAGTATGGGTTCCGTCACCCAGGTTTGATATCCATGTGTCCTCGAAGTTAACTACCATCGGAGGATAAAATGGAGGTTCGTTGTTCTCGATAACCGAGAATTTGTATGGGTGACCCGAGTTCACCCACGAATCGTGTTTGTCAACATGACAAACACCGCAAGCATCAGAGCCTACATAAGTAGCCTGTGCCTGCGCTATCATACTAGTTGCGAAAAACATTACTAATACGACAGAAATTAAGCGTAAAGATTTTTTCATAATAAAATTGTTTTAATTGATAATTAATAGTTTCAAAAATAGCTATTAAGAGCGTGGGATGTTTAACAGAATACTGATATTGCATACTTATATTATTGATAGTTTGTAACAAAAGATTGAGATATATCAACATAACAGGTCGTTTAGAACGATTTCAAATTAAATCGGAGAGTTATTTTATAACAATTAATGTTGATGTTTATCAATTAATTTGCGATATTTGTCAATTATTGTAGTGATGGTAAGGAAAATCAATTTTACTGTTCAGAAATTGTTTAATTATGGCAGAGTTTGCGAAATCGGGGAATTGCTTTAGTTGTGGGTTAAAGTCAAGCATGTTTTGCCTTCTTACTGATATCCAGCTGGATGAGATAAATTCAAATCGCCAGCAAGTTACTTTTAAAAAAGGGGAGACGATTTTCAAGAGCGGCGGTCCCCTTACTCATATCTTGTGCATTACCAGTGGGATGGTTAAGATCTTCCTTGAGGACAAGAACAACAAGAAAAATTTATTGTTAAAGATCGCCAAGCCTACCCAACTGATCGGCGGCCCCGGTTTTTTGGTCGATGAACTGCATCACATAACGGCAATCGCGCTTGAAGACACAAAGACCTGTTTCATTAAAGTTTCGGATTTTAAGGAAATAATGGCCGAGAACAGCAAGTTCGCGTTCGAGTTTATCAAATATCGGAACGAGAGAGTTATTTTTTATTTTCAAAGGTTAATGGACTTGACCCACAAACAAACTCATGGCAAAATTGCCGACACCTTGCTTTATTTGGCCAATGAGGTATATGGCAGCGATTCGTTCGATACTTTGCTGAGCAGGCAGGACTTGGCCGACATGTCGGCCATGACGAAGGAGAGCGTTATAAGAATTATTAAGGAGTTCGTTGAAAGCGGGATAATCGCATGCAACAATCATCATCATTTTGAGATTATGGACAAAAACAAACTCATCAAAATAAGCAAAACAGGATAAAAATCAATTTATCCTGTTTCCATATTCTAAAATAAAAAAAGGTACTACCACGAATTTAATGGAAAATTTTAATTTAGCGAAAAAAAGCAGAAATGTTCACACACCAATTTTTCGATTTATTGCTAAATTTAAATGATGACTGGCAAGTAACAGATGTAGATGCTGATTATAGGCTGTCAG
>JAJRQZ010000077.1 GCA_024279935.1 Bacteroidota bacterium | reverse complement strand
TATTAACTCATTGGTTACCTATCCGTTTTGTCACAATTTTTGTTTGAAAAACACAAAATTTCCGCCAAAACTACTGAGATTTCAAACATATAGCCCCACGCTGAAGCATGGGGCTATTGATAATCAACTTGATAAACCTGCCGAGTAGTAACACGATTTTTAAAACAGGTCTTGATTATTACAAAGTGCCTTCTTAATGAAAGTTATGTCTCAGAATTTAATATCTTTGATTTTTTGTCATGTACTTAGGGAAAATATAAGTAAATTTGACATCAATCCCGAAGATGTCTGGTTTTCTAATCATTTGATTATCAATAACTAATTTTGACGTTAGTTGGAATTTTAAAAATCGAACAATGAAGAAGCTATTACTTTCAATTTCTCTTCTTATTTTTATAAGTCATCTGATAATTGGACAAAATAATAATTCGACAGAAATTTGTATTATTGGAAATCCACACACTAATACAAGTTATTTCAATGCGCAAATTTTGGATTCAATACTAAACAGGACTAAAGCCTGACCTTATCCTTATCGAATTAGACTCCTCCTTCTTAACTTCAGATTTTCAATTTGACACAATAAGAACTCTTTTTTACTAAATGAAATATGCATATCCCAGGTTCCTGACCTGTATTGTAGCATAAAAATATTTCCCTGGGACTAATCTGCTGCAGATCACTTATGTGCCTGTTATACTTTATTTTATGTTTGGCACAACGACAAATCAAAGTATATTTAAATGAAGAAATCCAAAAATTCAATTGAATTAATTGTAATTATGGCAACTTTTATGATATCTTTGTGTCTATTAATGCTAATGTTATAAATTCACAAATGACGAAAAGGGTTCATTTCTTTTATATTGCCAGCATGTCGGCCGTAGTGGCAGGCATAACGGCCTATATTGCTTATAATGGTCTAAGTTATTACGATACAGGCATCGAGGATCGCTTTTATCACCATGCGCACCAGGCATTAAAACCTAGCGGATCTTTGGGGCACGCCTATGGTATAATCGGCACCCTGTTTATGATTATAGGGGTAAGTATTTATATGGCTAGAAAAAGGGTAAAATTTATGTCGCGGTGGGGGCTATTGAAACATTGGCTCGAATTCCACATTTTTCTTTGTACCTTAGGGCCTATTTTGGTCTTGTTCCATACATCCTTTAAATTCGGCGGGATAGTATCGGTTAGCTTCTGGAGCATGGTAGCCGTTTTTGCCAGCGGGGTGATAGGACGATTCATATATATACAGATCCCCCGCACGGTGGAAGGACGAGAGCTCAGCTTGAGCGAAGTAAAAGAAATGAAGGTCGATTTAAACTTTACCTTGATGTCGGATTATAAATTACCGGCAGATGATTATAAACTTATTGTTGAAGGACTTGAGTCGAGGAAGGACATCACTTCCGGAAACGCTTTGATAAGATTCCTCAAAAAATATTTTAACGACAGGGAAAACCTGAAGCTTGTTAAAAGAATAATAAGAAAAGAAGGGATAAACAGAGAGGACGGGAAAAAGATACTCGCCATTGTTAATGAGGAGATATATATTAACAGGCGCATCGACCGTTTGCTCACAATGCAAAACCTGTTTAAGTACTGGCATGTGGCCCACCTTCCCTTTGCCATAATAATGCTCGTAATAATGGTCATCCATGTCGGCGTAACCCTGACATTTGGTTATAGATGGATATTTTAATATGAACGAAATAGTAATAGAGGAAATATTGACTTATGGCATTGTGGGGCTTTTAATCCTCATAGTGATAATAATATACTTGCGCAAAAAGAGCAATGCGTCCAAAATAGTCGAACAGAAAATTGCGATAGCCAAGGAAGAAGGCTTGCACGAACCTGTCTCGCTTCATCCGGTTATTGATATTGGCGGCTGTATCCAAACGGGAGCCTGCATAGCAGCCTGCCCCGAAAAAGACATACTCGGCATCGTTAGGGGGAAAGCAACAACGATAAATGCCTCACAATGCATAGGCCATGGGGCTTGTTTCCACGCCTGCCCCACCGAGGCAATATCCCTTTGCATAGGGACGGAGAAACGAGGCGTCGAGCTACCGCACGTTTCCCAGAATTTCGAATCCAACATGCCCGGGATTTCCATTGCCGGCGAACTGGGTGGCATGGGGCTTATCAGAAATGCCGTGGAGCAAGGAAAACAGGCAAGTGAATATATCGCAAAAAACATTAGCAAGAACCATAATGCCGATTACGATTTATTAGTTGTAGGCGCCGGCCCCGCAGGCATCTCCGCCACGCTTAACGCAAAGAAGAACAAGCTAAAGGTCATCTGCCTCGAACAAGATTCGCTTGGAGGAACGGTTTATACGTTTCCGCGTTCAAAGATAGTAATGACGGCTCCCATGGACTTGCCCCTTTACGGAAAAGTGCGGCTCCGGGAAACAAGCAAAGGCGAATTGCTTAAGATATGGACCGCGGCCATCGAAAAAAACAATATCGAGGTGGCAGAAAAATCAAAGGTTGAATCAATTGACGCAAAAGACAACTATTTTGTCGTCGGCACCAAGGAAGGCAAGACGTATTCGGCCAAACACGTACTGCTTGCCATCGGCAGAAGGGGAACCCCGAGGAAACTGAATGTCGTTGGCGAGGAATCGGAAAAAGTGGCCTACAAGCTCCTAGAGCCAGAGGATATATCCGGAAAAGACATAATTGTTGTGGGCGGCGGCGATTCGGCCATTGAATCGGCTATGCTGCTCATGGACAACAATAATGTCAGTATTTCTTACCGCAAGGATGCTTTTGCAAGGCTCAAACCAAGGAATAGGGAAAAAATACATGCGTCTATGGAACAGGAAAAGCTTAAAGTTTTATTCAACACCAATGTAGCTGAAATCGAAAAAGAATACGTAACACTTATATCTTCTAAGGGCAACAGCAGCAAAAGAATCAAGAATGACCTTGTGTTTATATTTGCTGGCGGCGAGCTGCCCTCAGTATTCTTAAATAAAATAGGTCTCCAAATAACCAAGAAATACGGTGAAGCCGTTTTAAAACATTAGTGAAATGAAGAATTGTTTTTTTGTTTATAGCCGCAAGACGGTTGCATACCTAAGCGTTATATTCGTTTGTTTCTTGCCACAGCTTTTGTTGGCCCAGCTTTCCCCTGGCGAGCTTACAGAAGTGCACTCGCACCTGGAAGGCATGTCGAATTGCACCCAATGCCACGAACTTGGGCAAAAGATATCGAACGACAAATGCCTGGCCTGCCACAAACCTTTAAAGGACAGGATAGACAAAGGAAAAGGATATCATTCATCGACGGAGATAAAAGGTAAACAATGTATCAAATGCCATAGCGACCATAATGGGAGAAAATTCGAGATTATACGTTTCAACAAGGATGATTTCGACCATGATCTAACAGGATTCAAACTTCAAGGCGCCCATAAATCAAAAAAATGCGATGACTGCCACAAAAAGGATTTCATCGCAAAAAAGGAAATCAGGGACAAGAAATTCACTTTCCTGGGCTTGAACACAAAATGCCTCAATTGCCATGAGGACCAACACCAAAAAACACTTTCTACCGATTGTACCAACTGCCACAATAAGGATAAATTCAAACCGGCCGATAAATTCCAGCACGACAACGCAAAATTCATCCTAAAAGGAAAACACAAAGAAGTGGATTGTTCCAAATGCCACAAAACAGTTCAGAAATCAGGAAAACCCTTTCAACAGTTTGCCGGTCTGAAATTCAATAATTGTACGGCCTGCCATCAGGACGTTCACAAAAACAAGTTCGGGCAAAACTGCACAAAGTGCCATAACGAGACCTCGTTTCATGCAATAGCCGGATTATCAGGGTTTAACCACAACAAAACAAATTTCCCGTTAAGCGGCCGGCATCTAAACCTGGATTGTAAAAAATGCCATAAAACAAAACTTACGGATCCGATAAAGCACAATAACTGCTATGCCTGCCACGAGGATTACCACGAAGGCCAGTTCACAAAAAACAACATAAAAACCAATTGTGCTGACTGCCATACAACAAGCAGCTTCAAAAGCTCATCTTTCGGCATCGAATCCCACAACAAAACCAAGTTCAAGCTCGACGGCGCCCATATTGCAACGCCTTGCTTTGTTTGCCACAAAAAAAATGCCGCCAATAAGTGGGATTTCGGCCTGAAGAGCGAAAAATGTGTTGATTGCCACAAGGACAGGCATCTTGGATTTATAAGCGAAAAATATTATCCGGAGGAAAACTGCCTGTCGTGCCATAAAACAGATACCTGGACAAAAGTCGCCTTCGACCATTTGAAAACCAGGTTCAAACTTGTTGGAGCGCATTCAAGCAAAACCTGCCGGGACTGCCACTTTAAGCCAAATGACAAGGGCGAAAGTATTCAAAAGTTCAAAACCCTCGATACGGAGTGCATAAGTTGCCATAAGGCCGAGCATGCCGGCCAGTTCAATGAAAACGGCAAAACAGATTGCCTGAAATGCCATCAGAACGAAAATTGGAAACCCGATAAGTTCGATCATTCAGAAACGCGTTTCGCCCTCGAGGGCAAACATGCGAACCTTGCTTGCGCAAAATGCCATAAGCCAAAAACAATAGGCCTTACTAAAGTTGTTGAATATAAACTAAAATCATACAAATGCGAGAGTTGTCATTAATAATACTGTTTATCGCTAGTTTTTTCATGCCCGATAACAAATCGCCCCACGGCGACAAGCTCGACATGGACTGTACAGAATGCCACACTACGGATGGGTGGACAGTTGACCGGAACAATATCAGTTTCCAGCATGAAGAAACCGGGTTCAGGCTGGAAGGAACACACAACGAACTGGGCTGCAAACAATGCCATAGCAATCTTGTTTTCTCTGATGCCCAGGCCTCATGTGTTGGCTGTCATGCCGACATACACGAACAAACCGTCGGCTTCGATTGCATAAGGTGCCACAACTCCACAGACTGGATAGTAACGAATATCGTGGAAATTCATGAGCAAGGCAGATTCCCGCTACTTGGCTCCCATCTTACGGCCACCTGTACCGACTGCCATATATCAGAATCCTTATTGCGGTTCGACCCTGTTGGTGTTGAATGCGTTGATTGCCATCTTGACAACTATCAGGCAACGACCAACCCCAACCATGTCGAGTCGGGATATTCCACTACTTGTACCGATTGCCACCAAATGAACGCTTTTTCATGGACAGGCGTGAACTTTACTCATACTCTATTCCCGTTAACCGAAGGACATGCCGTCAGCGACTGCGCACTATGCCACAAAAACCCCAACGATCAAGGCGACATCTCGCCCGATTGTATATCCTGCCACCAGGAAGACTACAACAGCGCTCAGATAATCGATCACGTGCTATTGGACTTCTCAACAAACTGTACCGATTGCCATACTACATCGCCCGGTTGGGCCCCGGCGGAGTTCAGCCAACATGATGCCCAATTCTTCCCGGTTTATTCCGGAAAACATGGCGGCGAATGGGCAAGCTGTACGGATTGCCATACATCGCCTGGCAATTATCAGGTTTTTAGCTGCATCGATTGCCACGAACATAATAAAAGCGATACTGATGGTGAACATGACGGCGAAGTAAGCGGATATGTTTACGAGAGCATCGCATGTTTCGAGTGCCACCCCACCGGTGACAGCGAGGGCAGTTTTAACCATTCCGTATCAAACTTCCCCCTTACAGGTGCGCATACCGACACGCAATGTTCCGACTGCCATACCGACGGATATGCCGGGACGCCTATGAACTGCTCGGCTTGCCACATCGAGAACTTCAATCAAAGCACCAACCCAAACCATCAGGAAATAGGACTTGAAATTACTTGTGAGGATTGCCATACGACACAGCCCGGCTGGTCGCCCGCACAATTCCAGGTACACAACGACTACTACCCTCTTACGGGCGCCCATACCGACAACTCAGTAGATTGCGCAACTTGTCATAACAACGATTATACAAATACACCAAACCAATGCGTTGGATGCCACGAGCAAAATTATAACCAATCCACAAATCCCAATCATACGGAAGTGGGTTTTTCGCAAAATTGCGATGAATGCCATACTACAAACCCCGGTTGGAACCCGGCAGTTTATCTCAGCCATGCCGATAGTTACCCTCTTACAGGTGCGCATCAGACAATCGAGAGCGACTGTAATTCGTGCCATAACGGTGATTATCAAAACACACCCGACCAATGTGTCGGCTGTCATCTCGACAACTTCAACAATGCCACAAACCCGAACCATAATGATGTAGGCTTTTCGCAAACCTGCGATGAATGTCATACCACCAACCCCGGCTGGAGTCCGGCTACTTTTGTGAACCATAGCGATTATTGGGTAATCTCAGGAGCACATATCAATATTGCCAGCGATTGCGACGCATGTCATCAGGGAAATTACGACAATACGCCTAACGAATGCGTGGGCTGCCATTTGGACGACTATAACGCGACGACGAACCCCCCTCACCAATCGGCCCAGTTTTCCACCGATTGCCTGACCTGCCATACCGACAATGCATGGACCCCATCTACTTTTGATCACGACAACGATTATTTCCCAATCTATTCGGGCAAGCACAATGGCGAGTGGTCGTTGTGCTCCGAATGCCATACCGTCCCCTCTGATTATTCCATTTTCAGCTGCATCGACTGCCACGAGCACAACAAAGCCGATACTGATGGCGAGCACAATGAAGTGAGCGGGTATGTTTATGAAAGTACGGCTTGCCTCGATTGTCATCCAACCGGCAACGGGGATAAATCGTTCCACAAACTCAACAGAAATAATTTTAACTAATCAAAACCGGGTATTTAATATGAACAAGATGAAAATTTTTGCGTTATTATGTATTTTACTCTCATTAACTATTGGCAGCACGGCACAAACCATTGTTCAACCAATTGTCGGCAATATTTCTTATATCAGCGGGAATTCCGTTTATGTGAGATTTGGCTCAACCGAGAAAATCTCCGTGGGCGACACACTATTCCTGAAACAGGGAGAAAAATCCAAGCCTGTTTTGGTAGTTGACAACAAATCCTCTATTTCTTGTGTTTGCTCGAGTATTTCGGGAGTGGAGCTAAAAGTCGGTGATGTTATAAGTACCGCTCAAAAAGTAATTAAGGATACCAAGAGCATGATTACAGAGGAAGCTGCTGAATCAGTTGCCGTTAGCGATCATAAAATAGAAGAAACCAATGCAGATGCCGTTACAACCAACAATAAATCGACCAGCAGCAAAAAAAATGTTTACGGCAAACTATCACTCTCCTCATACACAAGCTTATCGAACAGCACCGGCGGAAACAATCAGCGTATGAGATATACTTTTGCCATGAATGCGGAGGATATAGCTACTTCAAAAATATCGGCAGAAACTTATATTTCCTTCGTCCATCGCGATGATAATTGGAGCGATATCCAAAGCAATATCTTCAACGGGTTAAAAATCTATAATTTATCGGTCAACTATAAACCTATCGAGAGTTTAAAAATTACTTAGGCAGGAAAATAAACTCCAATATCTCCAACCTTGGCGCCATCGACGGGCTTCAGGTAGAGAAATCATGGAAGTCGGTTCTAACGGGTGCTTTTGTGGGATCCCGCCCTGATTATCAGGACTATAGCATTAACCTCAATTTATTGCAGTTCGGTGGGTATATAGGTCATCTGTATCGCAATAAGGCAAACAGGGAAATGAAAACCACCTTTGCCGTCGTCGAGCAGAAAAACAACGGGGCAACCGACCGCAGGTTTGCTTATTTGCAGCACTATAATGCTCTTGCCAAAAACCTGTATTTCTTTGGGACGGCCGAAATGGAACTCTACCAAAAAATTAATGGTGAGCAGAAATCGACCTTCAACATCACCAATTTATATTTTATGCTGAGATATAGGGCTATGAGAAACCTTTCATTTTCAGCATCTTATAGTGCCAGGACAAATTTGATCTATTATGAGACCTATAAGGACTTTGTTGATCGCCTGTTGGAAGACGAGGCTCTACAGGGATTTCGCTTTTCCGTAAACTACCGTCCCGTAAGAAAGTTGTCAATTGGGGTCCGCGGTGGTTATCGCAGCAGGAAAGACGACCCCAAACCGACAAAAAACGTACGTGCCTACGTTTCATACAGCAATGTCCCCGGAATAAACGCCTCTGCCACTCTGTCTGCGACGCTACTTGAAACGGCATTCTTAAAAGGACAAATTTATAGCTTAAGACTATCAAAGGACCTCGTCCCGGGCAAACTATTCGGAAGCTTTAGTTACCGCTATGTAAAATACGATTATACCTATATGCTGGGAAACGCCTTGCAAAACGTCGGCGATTTAAACCTGACATGGAGGATAATGAAAAAATTATCGCTATCGGTGGCTTATGAGGGCCAGTTCGAGAGCTCGTTCAGCTATAACAGGATTTATATCAATCTGCTCACAAGGTTCTGATTTTCTAAATAATATAGCAACACATTGCTTTTAGTAAGTCTCGCGTGAATTAACCATACCTCCTAAACAAGTCTTTACACCCGATTATTAAAAAGGTCTTGATACAGTATCCTTCTGTTGTGCATGCACAGCGTTTCTTTTGTGGACAATAGTTTATTGGCCGTTGAAACTATTAAGCAAACTGTTTACAGACAATATGTTATATATGGAGGCCGGGCAAAACTTACGTAAGCAATGTGTCTTTTCGTTTTTGAAACACAAAAGGACTAATATCGTCATACGGGATATATTTCTGCTTATGAGTTAGAAAAACATACCTTTGTAAAAATTGTTTCAGCCCCCTAAATAACTGGACTTGATTAGTGAAGTTAAAAACACTAATTTTGTAGTTATGAGCAATGTAAAAAGAAGTTGGAGTATTAAAGAAAAGGTTACAATACTCGAAGACATTAAATCAACAGGAGTAGTA